>CACJSX010000051.1 GCA_902596185.1 uncultured Pelagibacteraceae bacterium | reverse complement strand
ATCAAAAAATTTGGTGTTATTGTTCCAGCGCCAATATAATCAAATAAATGCTTTTGCAATTCTCTATTTTTTATTTGAAGTTCAAATAAAGGTGCAGAAAGATTGTTGGATAATAAAAACTTTTCATATTTTATTCTTTGAAAATTACCATTTTCATCTTGGAAATTTTTATTCTCTTTAATATTTTTAAGTATTGTCTTTTTATTTATCGAGATATCAAAATCTTTAATTTCTAGATCAATTAAAGTTGTAGAAATTAAACCTGATAAAAGTTCTTCAATAATATTTCTATCTAGATTATTTCTGATTGCTTCTTGAGAAATCCCACTTTGATTAACATAGTCCATGAAGTTTTGGGTAGTAATATTTGTATTGTTTATTTTTGCAATATTGTTTTGATTGTTAGTACTGAATCCTCCACCAAAACCACCAAAGCCAAAAGCGATGATAATAATTATGATTAGAACCAATCCACCTAATTGTTTCAAACTCAAATTTTTTAATTTCTCAATCATTGTGTTATAAATTTATTGATCTGTAAAAAACAAATCTATAGATTAAAAAGTCAATTATGACAAATAAATATATATATTTTGTAGCTAATTGGAAAATGTTTGGTGATTTAAGAACTCTAAATTCACTTGATAAAGTAATAAAGTTTTCAAAAACTAATAAAAAAAATAAGTTTAAAATAGTTTATTGCCCACCAAATACATTAATTCGACCTTTGTCGAGAAGACTTAAAAAAACAAAAATAGAAGTTGGTGCTCAAAATTGTCATCACAACTATGATTACGGAGCTTACACTGGCCAAGTAAATTCCACCATGCTTAAAAATGTTGGAGCAAAATTTGTTATTTTGGGACACTCAGAAAATAGACAACTAGGTGAGACAGATAATTTAATTAATTTAAAAATAAAAAGTGCAATTAAATCAGGTCTGAAAATTATATTTTGTATTGGCGAAACTTTCAAAGAAAGAAGACAAAAAAAAACTAATCAAATTTTAAAAAAACAAATTGAAAAAGGATTAAAATTGATAAAGAATAAATCTAAAATTATTATAGCCTATGAACCTGTATGGTCTATCGGAACGGGTGTAATTCCAAAAGAAGCTGATTTAAATAAAACTATTTCATTTATTAAAAGTAGATTTGTAAAAAAATATCCTAAAATTTTATATGGTGGATCTGTAAATACTAATAACGTAAGTATATTAAAAAAAATTGCTAGCATTGACGGGTTTTTGATTGGAGGTGCATCGCAAAACCCAAAAAAATTTATTGATATAATCAAAAAAACCATTAATTAGACCCACATGGAAACTTTATTATTAGTAATCAACATCATACTTGCGGTTATTTTAGTGCTATTAGTTTTGTTGCAAAAATCAGAAGGTGGTGCTCTTGGTATTGGAGTTTCTCAGGAAGCTTTTATGTTATCTAGATCAGCAGGAAGCTTCATGACAAAAGCAACTGCAATCGTGGCAACACTTTTTATAATTTGTAGTTTAGCTCTAACAATTATTTCTAGAGCAGAACTTACTCCTACGGGGTCTGTATTGGATACAGTTGAGGAAAAAACTGAAGATACACCTTCAATTCCAGAAAATAATTAATTAATCCTTTTCAATTCTTTTTTTATTCGCTATAAGATACTTCCATGGCGCGATATATATTTGTCACTGGCGGCGTGGTTTCTTCCCTTGGTAAAGGTCTCTCTTCAGCATCACTAGCTTATTTATTACAATCTAGAGGTTATAAAGTTAGATTAAGAAAATTAGATCCTTATCTAAATGTTGATCCAGGAACAATGAGCCCATTTCAGCATGGTGAGGTATTTGTAACCGATGATGGAGCTGAAACAGATTTAGATCTTGGTCATTATGAGAGATTTTCAGGTGTATCAGCTAAAAAATCAGACAATATTACTACAGGTAAAATTTATAATGATGTTTTAAAAAAAGAACGTAAAGGTGAGTATTTAGGTAAAACAGTTCAAGTCATCCCTCATATAACTGATCGCATAAAACAGTTTATAAAAAACGATTCATCTAAAGAAGATTTTGTAATTTGTGAAATTGGTGGAATAGTAGGTGATATAGAAAGCTTACCATTTGTTGAAGCAATAAGACAATTTGCAAACGATGTTGGT
>CACJSX010000050.1 GCA_902596185.1 uncultured Pelagibacteraceae bacterium | reverse complement strand
CACCAATAAAGAGGATAGAAACCAGATATTTAAATTCTTTAACATTAAGGGTCTTATAATATAAAAAAATTTTTTTAATATGATTTTACTTTGATGCAGAAAGGTATTTTAGTGTATTTTCTGGTGTTGTTTCTATATACGGGTCATCATCTGAGCCTGAATTATTAATTCCAGGCTCTTGCCACCATTTTTCAACAATACCGTCATTAATAACTGCCATATATCTCCAACTTCTTTGGCCAAATCCATCATGGTCCTTGGAGATTAACATTCCCATATATTTTGTAAAAAGTCCTGATCCATCTGGTATTACTTTAACGTTAGAAATACCCATTTTTTTTGCCCAAGCATTCATCACATATGAGTCATTTACCGAACAACAATAAATTTCATCAATGCCAAGTTTTTTTAATTCATCAGCATTTTTTTCAAATCCAGGTAATTGTTGAGAGGAGCATGTTGGTGTAAATGCACCAGGTAAACTAAATAAAATTACTCTTTTATTTTTAAAAAAATCATCAGTAGACTTATTTATCCATTTGCCACCAATTGCACATGCAATTTCATTATCCGAAGTATCACCTTCTCTAATTCTAAAAGTTACTTGAGGTATTTTAAATCCTTCTATCATATTTTTTTAATGCCCACGACAATTTTTAGGAAAGGGTAAAGATCCTAAAGGAGAGTGACGTGGGCACCGTCTAAAAAGAAATATATCATCATTTAAAAGGAGTGAGGATGTCTAGAGCCTCGTCTTTTTCAATCTCAGATAATTTTCTATTATTTATTTTTATTTTAATCTTTTCACACTCTGATGAGCATGGTTCACATGTTATCTGACCCTCAAGTGAACCGCTCATATCAGAAGAATTACTTAAATCAAAATTAAATAAATTCTTTTTCACTATGTGTTACTTCCAACCAGCAGCTGTCATAACTTCTAATGCAGCAGCTTGATTTTTTCCATAAGTTGAAACTTTAGTCGCTAAATCTTGTTTAAAATCTAGCCCTAAATTATTCACAACTAGTGGATTTGGAGAAACACCACCTATCATTGGAAACTCAAACGTATTATTTGTAAAATGTTCTTGAGATTCTGCTGATAATAAAAAGTCAACAAGTGCAACAGCATTTGCTTTGTTAGGCGCACCTTTAACAAGAGCAGCGCAACTAATATTCATATGTGTGCCTCTACCTTGTTGGTTAGGGAAAAACGCTTTAACTTTTTTTGCAGCTGCTTGTTGTTCAGCACCTTTTTTACCTGAAAGCATAAGTGCTAAATAATAAGTGTTAGCTACAGCAATATCAGCTTCGCCTGCTGCTACCGCCATGATTTGAGCTCTATCGTTTCCTTTTGGCTCTCTTGCCATATTAGAAACAACGCCTTTTGCCCATTCGGCTGTAGCTTTTTTTCCATTATTTGCAATTAATGAAGCCACAAGTGATTTATTATAAATGTTACTAGATTTTCTTATTACTAGTCTACCTTTCCATTTTGGATCAGCTAAACCTTCATAAGTTAAACCTGATAACTCAGCACCACTAACTCTCTCAGGTGAGTAATAAATAATTCTTGCTCTTTTTGCTACTCCAACCCACTTGTTAGTTCTGAAGTTTTTTGGAACAGATGCTTTTATTGTTGCAGATGATAAACCGCCTTGAAGCAAACCTTTAGCATCCATTGCGCCACATCTTCCAGCATCCGCAGTGATATAAAGATCAGCTGAAGAATCTTTACCTTCTTCTGCTATTCTTTTTTCTAAGGCTCCTGATTTACCATTAATTAAATTTACTTTAATTCCTGTAGCTGCTGTAAATTTTCCATACATTTCAGCATCAGCCTTATAATGTCTTGCATTAAATACATTTACTTCATTCGCAATAGCAAAAGTTGATACAAACAAAGATGTAATTAACGCTAAAATTGATAATTTTCTCATTAAACTCCTTAATTATTACGTTATTTTGAGAATGAGAACTATTCTCAATGAGAATGATTATCAATCGCAATAGTGTCGCAGATTTAAATTCATTAATAATTTAAGGGTTTTGGCTATTTTTTCTATTTCCAGTCGCCAATTTTACTGAATAGGAAATTTCTGAAAGCTTGAACTCTAGCTGTATTTTTTAAGGATTGTGGGTAGACAAAATGAGCTTCTGTTATTGGACCCTCTACTTTTGGAAGTACTTTAATTACATTGTTTGAGTTTGA
>CACJSX010000049.1 GCA_902596185.1 uncultured Pelagibacteraceae bacterium | reverse complement strand
AATTATTGCCAATAATTCAAATCAAAAAGATTTTTTTCTTGAAAATATTGAAATACAAAATTCACTTCTAAAACTTGCATTAGAAAAAAAAATAAAAAGAACTATTTTTCTTGGAACATCTTGCATATATCCAAAGTTTTCAAAAGTTCCAATCAATGAAGAGAGCTTATTAACCGGAAAACTAGAAAAAACAAATCAATGTTATGCAATTGCTAAAATAGCAGGAATAAAACTTTGTGAGGCTTTATTTGAGGATCATAATCTAGATATTATTTGTTTAATGCCAACTAATGTTTATGGAGATAAAGATAATTTTAATAAAATTAATGGGCATGTTATTCCTGCGGTAATATCAAAGATTCAAGAAGCGAAAAAAAGAAATAAAAAATTTGTAAATTTACTGGGCACAGGAAAACCCTTAAGAGAATTCATCCACGCAGATGATCTAGCTGAGTCGATTATTAAATGTTTGAAAATAAACTCTACTAGTTTAAGAAAAAAATTTAAAAAAAAATTACCAATTTTGAATGTTGGAACAAACGAAGAGGTAACAATTCGAGATTTATCTAAAATGATAGCTAAGTTTATAAAATATAGAGGAGTTATAAAATTTGATAAAAAATCTCCTGATGGAACTTTTCGAAAAGGACTTAACTCAAGCAAAATTAGAAGATTAGGTTGGTACCCAAAAATAAAGCTTGTTGATGGCTTAAGAGAAGTAATCGAGAAAAGAATGTAGATTTAAAAATGAACATATTGAGTTTATTTTTATTACCAATAATTTTTTTGTTTACATATTATTTGTTGAAAAAATTAGACTTCTTAAATGATGAAATAAAATATTCAAATCATAAAAAATTTGGAAAAAACAATATTTCACCTGTTATATTAGGTGGTATTTATTTTATAATTATTATTTTATTCTTTTTTACAAATGAACTTTTAATTTTAAAAATATCTCTTCTATTCATTCTCTTTCTTGGTCTCTTGTCAGATAAAAATATTTTACCAAGCCCAAAAATAAGAATTATTTTTCAATTTTTAATTTTAATCTTTCTTGTTTATTATTCAGGCTTAAAAATTCAAAATTTAGAAAATGATTATTTAAACTTTATTTTAAGTTACGATCAAATAAATTTGTTTTTTACAATTTTTTGTCTTGCAATTTTGTTAAATGGAAGCAATTTTATTGATGGGCTCAATGGTTTATTGTCAGGTTATTTTTTATTGTTATTGCTTTCTATATTTTTTGTAAGTTTTCGCTATGATGGAATTATATTTGTTTATCAGGATGAGGTAAAAATAATATTTTTATCTTTACTAATATTCTTTTTTTTTAATATCATAGGCAAAGTTTATCTGGGAGATGGAGGAAGCTACCTTCTTGCAACTTTTATAGGATATTATCTTATAGAGTACTTTTATTTAAACCCACATGTTCATATTTCCCCATATTATATAGCATCCATATTATGGTACCCAGCTTTTGAAAATTTGTTTTCAATTTCGAGAAGAATCTTAAGGAAAAATGAAGTTTCTGAACCTGATAATAAACACTTACATCAGTTAATTTTCTTATTCATAAAATCAAAAGAAATATTTGATGACAAAAAAATTAATTCAGCTTCATCAATTATTATATTATTTTTAAATTTGCCATCATTTGTTTTATCAAGTTTATTAGCTACACATTCGCAGATTTTACTATTTATAATTTTGATGAATATAATTTTGTATATATTAATTTATAATTTTATTTCTAAAAATCTTAAAATAAATAAATAATCTCAACATTTCTGTCAAAATTAAAAAACCATCTTTAAATGCATTAACTTTTTTCTTTCCACCCAGCCTTCTTTTCTCATATGATGGGATCGAAGTATATATCTGATTAGCTATTTGTATTTTGATAGGGAACTCTACACAAAATCTAAAATCGTCAGACTTCACTTTTAATCTTTTGAATTTTTCAGTTTTTCCCATTACAAAAGTATATAAAATATCATTTATTTTTAGAGAAAAAAGAAGCTTGCCTATAAACGAAAATATTTTATTTCCTATTAATGTGATAATAGTATCATCCTCGCTTCCTGCATATTTATGGTATCTAGATGTGAATACATAGTCATTTACCCTGCAGAGATTTACCATTTCTTGCAAGTCGTTTTTTTCAAAAGAACCATCTGCATTAAAAATACAAAATAGTTCAGTTTTACATTTTTCAATTGCCTCAATTAGAGAGTTTCCGTAACCTTTTTTTGTTTGATAGTGTATTTCAACATTATATTTTTCGATTGCTTTTAGCGTATCCAAATCATCTTCCTTCATAGAGATCATTATATTACAATCCAATTCTCTTAAGTCATTTAATACTATTGGCAAGGATTCAGCCTCATTTTTAGCTGGAATTATTAAAGTTAAATTTTTCATTGATAAGAATTAATTAATCCAGAGTTTTCAAGTTCTAAAAATGATTTTACATACTTAGAATATTTTTGAG
>CACJSX010000048.1 GCA_902596185.1 uncultured Pelagibacteraceae bacterium | reverse complement strand
TTTGATGTCATCACAGTTTCTACTGGAACAACATATCCTCCATCATCAATTGACCCTAGTCTAATAAGTTCAGAATTGTCAATAAAAATTGGTTTTAGTTTTTGTGAAAATTCAACCATTAAAAATAATAAATTATTCTACTAGGGCCTTTTTTAAATATTTAGTTTCTAAATTACAATCTTTATAACCACGTTTAACTATATTTAAGTATCTTTCTGTTGGATATTTAAAGGGGGTTTTAATTTTTTCATTTTAATTTCATTTATACTTTAGTTTGAGTAGAAAAAAAACAGTATCATCTGCGTAAAATTTCAGATTTAAATATTTTCATCCCTCTAGATAAATAATTATTCAAAGCATTTTTATGATCTAAAGAACATGTATGTACCCAAACTCGACTGGTCCCTATACTAAAAGATATTTTAATAGCTTCAGATAGTAAATAAGATCCTAATTTTTTATTTTGATATTCTTTTAATACTCCAAAATATGCTATTTCTGTATCATTTTTTTCTAAATGGAAAATTAATTCAAAAAAACCAGCAAGATCATTTTTATGTTTTAAAATATATGTCTTAACGTTTTCAGATGAAACGTAATTAATCCATTTTTCTTCTGACCAAGTAAGTCTATCTACCCATTCATGAGAATTACCAATATTTTTATAAAAAAATTTATTTAATTGAAAATCAATTGGATCAACTAAGTTTAAAGAGTAATCATTTGATAATTTTTTTCCTTCAGCTAAATCCTTAAGGTCTTTTATTTCTAAGTAATTTCTTTTAACTTCCTTTATCACTCAACCATTTTCCCAACTTTTTCACCTCCAAATAAATGAAAATGCAGATGAGGAACCTCTTGACCTCCATGATCACTAATATTTGCTAAAGCTCTATAGCCTTTGCCTACTTCTGTTGAAATACCAAGCTTTTTAGCAACAATATTTATACCTTTAAGTAATCCAACCATTTCTTCGGGTGAAGCATTAGCACTAAAATCATCAAGGTCAACATATTTGCCTTTTGGAATTACCAAAGCGTGAATTTTTTTTTGAGGATTAATGTCATGAAATGATAAAACAAAATCATCCTCATAAATTTTATTGCAAGGAATCTCGCCACACAAAATTTTTGCAAAAATGTTATTATCGTCGTAACTCATTTTTTTCTTTTTTCTAACTCTGACATCACATCCTCAATTTTTACATCATTAGCTTCAAGGTACATTAGCAGGTGGTAAAAAACGTCTGCAGCTTCATGAATTTTATTAGAATTTTTTTCTACAGCTTCAATTAATTCATCAACTTCTTCTAAAACTTTTGCTTTACTTAATGATTTATCTGTAAGCAGCTTATTAGTGTATGAACCTTCAACAGGAGAAGATTTTCTGTCTCTTGCAAGTTTTATTAAGTTTTCTAATGTATTAAGCATATTAAATTCTAACAGGAATTCCTTTTGAATCCAAATACTCCTTAGCTTCTTTTACAGAATGTTTGCCATAGTGAAATATTGATGCTGCTAAAACTGCGCTTGCATTTCCTAATTTGATTCCATCTACTAAATGATCTAGATTTCCTGCTCCGCCTGAAGCAATAACTGGAATATTTACCATAGAAGATATCTTAGACATAAGCTCTATATCATAACCAACTTGAGTACCATCCCGATCCATAGAAGTAACTAGAAGCTCGCCTGCCCCACTATCTTCCATTTTTTTTGCAAATTCTATTGCATCAATTCCAGTATTGTTTCTTCCACCATGAGTAAATATTTCCCATTTGTCCCCATTTTTTTTAGCATCAATTGCTACCACAATACATTGTGAGCCAAATTTTTTAGAACTTTCTTCTACTACTTCTGGATTTTGAACTGCAGCAGTATTGATTGATACTTTGTCTGCACCACAGTTCAGTAGTTTATTGATGTCATTAACACTTCTAACACCACCTCCAACTGTTAGAGGAACAAAACATTTCTTCGAAGTTTTCTCTACTACATCGTAAATAATATCTCTATTTTCATTTGATGCAGTAATATCTAAAAAACAAATTTCATCTGCTCCACCGTCTGAATAAATTTTTGCTTGTTCAACAGGATCTCCCGCATCTTTTAGATCAACAAAATTAATGCCTTTTACAACACGTCCATTTTTAACGTCTAAACATGGTATAATTCTATTCTTAAGCATCTAATTCTTTCGCCAATTCGTCTAATTTAATATCACCATCATAGATGGCTTTTCCAACTATTATACCCTCGATATTACTATTATTTAACTCCTTAGCTTTTTTAATATCGTCAATTGATGAGACTCCACCCGATATAATTACTGGACAATTGGATATATTAGCAATCTTTGCCGTCTCTTCAAAATTAGGACTTTGCTTCATCCCGTCTCTATTTATATCAGTATAAATCAATCTACTTGCACCATAATCATTTACTTCTTTTAAGTAATCTAGCGTTAGTTGATTAGAATTTTCTTTCCAACCAAAGACAGATAAATATCCATCTTTTGCATCTAAACCTAAGGCAATTTGATTTGGAAATTTTTCACATGCCTCTTTTAAAAAATTTTTATCTTTTATAGCAGCACTACCCAAAATAACTTTTTCAACACCAGCATCAGTATATTTCTGAATGCTTTCAAAGCTTCTGACACCTCCACCAATTTCAATTTTAAGATCAAATTTTTTTA
>CACJSX010000047.1 GCA_902596185.1 uncultured Pelagibacteraceae bacterium | reverse complement strand
GCGTTAATGAAGAAAAAATTTTAATACAAGATCAGTTAAAATTATTTAAAGATTGTAATTCTCCATGTATGGTTTTTGCAGAAGTTTCAGGTTCAATTCAAAGTGATCCAAATAGAAAACTTTCGACAAGACCAAAAATGAAGCTTGATGAAGCTAGAGAATATTATTTTAAAATCTCTGAAATGGGAAAGTTTTTAGAAGATCAGGGGATGCCACTTGCTTATCATCATCACATGGGAACAATTATAGAAACTGAGGAAGACACTATAAGACTATTAGAAAATACTGATGACAGTGTAAAACTTACTTTAGATACTGGTCATATGTTATTTGCTCAAGGCGACTCTCTTAAAATTTTAAAGGACTTTAGTGAAAGACTCATTCATATGCACTGTAAGGATATTAGAAAAAATGTGTTAGATAAATCTTTAAATGAAGATTTAAGTTTTAGAGGTGCATTTTTAGAGGGCGCCTTCACTGTACCTGGAGATGGATGTATAGATTACAAACCATTATTTGATTTATTAAAAGAAAAAGATTATTCAGGCTGGCTAGTCGTTGAAGCTGAGCAAGATCCAGCAAAAGCAAACCCTTTTGAGTATGCAAAGATTGGTTATAAATATTTAACCGAGACTTTAAAAAGAAGCAAAATAGAGATCTATAAAAATTAATTATCGATAAATTGAAGTAAGTTCGTTATTTCCAGCAGCAACACAAGGTGACTTGAAGCAAGTACCAACAACCCATTCAGAACCTGGATCAGGCAAAAAGTTTGAAGACATAACAAAGATCACTCCCATTTCAACTGCTTGACCAGCTTTACCCTCAGCTTTTATTCTTGGATCAGGATCAGTCTTTACTTTTGAATCATCGGAAAATGGATTTTCTATTTTTAAATTTTCATTTATATAATTGACAACTTTATCAGCTATCCACTCACCATTACACGGATCTCCCCAAACAGTGAATTTGCCATCATCGTTGTTACCACATTTATTAATTTCCTCATTTATTAAATCAACAACTTTATTGTGATTTTCTTTCACTAAGTTAGCTTTAGCTTCAACCGCTGGCCTCGTACTTGCTGTCCAAGTTAACATTCCAACCACAAAAATTGCAGAGGCAGATACTAAAAACTCTAGAAAACCAAAATTTTTGAAACTAATTTTCATTTATAATTTTACAGTCTTTGATTTTTCCAACTTTTTGTCAAAAAAATCAATAATATTTTGAATTGTTTCTTTACCCATTCTTGTCATACATTCTTCTGTAAACGCAGCAGTATGTGGACTTAAAAATACTTTATTATTTTTAAGTAAAGGATTATTTGGATCAGGTGGCTCAATTTCAAAAACATCTAAACCAGCTCCAAGAATTAAATTTTCATTTAAAGCTTTATCTAGATCAATTTCATTTATAACTCCACCTCTTGCAGCATTAATTATAATGCAATTTTTTTTCATATTTTTTAGTAAATCATAATTAATAATATTCTTAGTTTTTTCATTAAGAGGCACATGAAGAGATATAGCGTCCATGTTTTGTGCAGCTTCGTCTAAACTATCTACTTTTGTGCCACCATGCTTTTCAATAATTTCTTTGGACACAAAAGGATCATACACAAAAACTTTCATTTCAAATCCCTTACATCTTTTTATTAAAGCCTGTCCAATACGACCAAATCCAGCAATTAATATATTTTTATTCCACAATTCAACAGTTTTGGGCAATTTATTTCTGTCATTAAATTTACCACTTTTAACAGTTTCATCGTACATATTTCCTTTTTTGGAAATATTTAGTAGCATAAACATTACATGCTCAGCTACAGCTACTGCATTTGCAGTTGCCGTAATTGCAAGGGTGATGTTATTTTTTTTAGTACTTTCTAAGTCTATATTGTCATAGCCAACGCCATGTCTTGATATAATTTTAAGTTTATTTGCACTATCAATTACTTCTCCAATTAGTTTTGCAGTTCTAATTGAAACGCCATCACAATCTTTGATTTTTGATTTAAGAAATTCAATATCTGTATTTTCCACTACCTCGAATTCATAATCAGGATTGTTTTTAATTATCTCTATCCCAGCATCATGTATTGGTTGGATTACTAATATTTTTTTCATAAGAACTTATACACAAATATAAGCTTTATAGGGGAGGCAAACAACTAACCTAGTAAGCTTTAGACTCGTCTTTTTTTGAAGAACCTTTCATTTTCTCTACAACTGCTTTTGCACCAGCACTTAAAGCTCTCTGATCAGCTCCAATGGTTACAAAATTAAAACCTTTATCAATCATTTTTTGTGCATATTCTGGCGTACCATTATGAATACCTGCAAATATATTGTTCTTTTTTGCATGCTCTAATATTCTTAATATTTCCGAATAAGCTTTTGTGTTTTCTGCTTTATCAAAACCAGGTTCTTCACCTATTGCTAAACTTAAATCAGCTGGTCCAATATAAATTCCATCAACACCTGGTGTTGACATAATTTCATCTAGCTTTTCTAAAGATTCTTTTGTTTCTATCATTGCAAGTTTAAGTATTTCATCATTTGCGTGTTTCGCATAATCTGAACCACCATAAATCAAACCTCTAACTGGGCCAAAACTTCTATAGCCACGAGGAGGGTACATACAAGCTTGAACAAATCTTTCTGCTTCTTCTTTATTACTTACCATTGGACAAATAATTCCATAACAACCTGCATCTAGAATTTTCATTATTTGACCTGGTTCATTCCAGTTTACTCTTGCTAAAGGAGTAACTTCTGTTGAAGATATTGTTTGTAATATTGGAAGTGCATTAGAGTAATCAATTAAGCCATGTTGCATATCAATTGTTAAAGAGTCCCATCCTTGGTGAGCCATTACTTCTGCTGAAACAGTACTAGGTATTTGGAGCCAACCATTGATAACAGGTTTCCCTGCTTTCATCATTTCTTTAACTTTATTTCTTCTCATTTTTAGATTTTTAAGCCCATGTGAGTATATTTCACATTTAGATAATCTT
>CACJSX010000046.1 GCA_902596185.1 uncultured Pelagibacteraceae bacterium | reverse complement strand
AAAGCATCAATATCTAATCCAGAATCTGTTTCATCTAAAATCGATAGTTTTGGAGCAAGCAACGACATCTGTAAAATTTCATTTTTCTTTTTTTCACCTCCAGAAAAACCAACATTTAACTGTCTGTTTAATTTTTCCTCATCAAATTTTAGTTCTTTCGATTTTTCTTTGACCAGCTTTAAAAATTCAATAGCATCAAGCTCTTTCTCGCCCCTAGCTTTTCTCACAGCATTCAAAGAAGTTTTTAAAAATATATTTGTATTTACACCTGGAATTTCTAAAGGATATTGGAAAGCTAAAAATATACCTTTGTGTGCTCTTTCCTCTGTTTCAAGTTCAAATAAATCTTTTTCCTCAAAAAGAACTTCCCCGGAAACTTCATACCCTTTTTTTCCAGATAAAATATTAGATAATGTACTTTTTCCAGACCCATTGGGACCCATGATTGCATGCACCTCACCAGGATTAATATCTAAGGATAGCCCATTTAAAATAGACTTGTTGTCAATTGTTGCATTTAAATTATTTATTTTAAGCATATTAACCTACACTTCCTTCCAGACTGATACCTACAAGTTTTTGAGCTTCTACAGCAAATTCCATAGGCAATTGTTGTAGTACTTCCTTGCAAAAACCATTAACAATCAAGCCAACAGCTTCCTCTGGGTTTAATCCTCTTTGTTGACAATAATGTAACTGCTCTTCACTAATCTTAGATGTAGTTGCCTCATGAGCAATATTAGATTCAGAATTTTTATTTTTTATATAAGGAACAGTATGAGCTCCACATTTATTACCCATTAGTAAAGAGTCGCACTGAGTATAATTATTTGAATTTTTAGCTTTTGATGAAATATCAACTAAACCTCTATAAGTCATATCGGAACTACCAGCTGATATTCCTTTGGAAATTATTTTACTTTTAGTATTTTTACCTAGATGGATCATTTTGGTACCTGTATCAGCTTTTTGATGATTGTTAGTAATAGCAATTGAATAGAACTCACCAACTGAATTATCACCTTTAAGAATACAACTGGGGTACTTCCAAGTAATTGCAGAACCTGTTTCAACTTGTGTCCATGAAATTTTAGAATTTTTTCCTTTGCACAAACCTCTTTTTGTTACAAAATTATAAATTCCACCTTTACCATCTTTATCACCTGGATACCAATTTTGAACTGTTGAATATTTTATTTCTGCATCATCAAGTGCGATTAATTCTACATTTGCAGCATGTAATTGATTTTCATCTCTCATTGGAGCTGTACATCCCTCTAAGTAACTAACATAGCTTCCTTTGTCTGCAATAATTAAAGTTCTTTCAAATTGACCTGTATTTGATGCATTAATTCTAAAATAAGTTGATAGCTCCATTGGACATCTAACTCCCTCAGGAATATATACAAAAGAACCATCTGTAAATACTGCTGAATTTAATGTTGCAAAAAAATGATCACTTGTTGGAATTACAGTACCTAAATATTTTTTGACTAATTCAGGGTGATTTTGAATTGCCTCTGATATAGGACAAAATATAATTCCTTGTTTTGTTAATTCATCTTTAAAAGTAGTAGCTACAGAAACTGAGTCGAATACAGCATCAACTGCTATTCCATTTAATCTTGCTTGCTCTTGCAAAGGAATTCCAAGTTTTTTATAAGTTTCTAAAAGTTTAGGATCCAGTTCGTCTAAGCTCTTTGGCTTATCTTTCATACTTTTAGGAGCAGAATAATAATATAAATCTTGATAATCTATTTTTGGAAATTTAGGTTTCTGCCAATCTGGTTCTTTTAATACTTTAAATCTTTCAAAAGCTTTTAATCTAAACTCAAGCATCCACACAGGTTCTTTTTTTATATTAGAAATAAATTTAATAACATCTTCATTCAAACCTTTTGGGGCTTTAATATTTTCTATATCGGTTGAAAAACCATATTTATAATCTTTTAAATTATTTATTTCTTTTTGTCTGTTGTCCATTCTAAACTCTTGTTTCTTTATTTTTATTTAACAAATCTTTTAAGCTTTTATTTTCAAAGAATGTATTTATGTGAATCTCTAATTCATCCCAAAGATTGTGGGTTATACATTTTGTAGCTTTACCGTTGCATCCTCTTTTTGAATCTTTTTTGCACTGAACAGTTTTTACTTTTTCATCCACAGCATTGAATATATTTGTTAATTTAATATCATTTGGGTTTTTATTGAGAACGTATCCTCCCTGGGTTCCTCTAATACTTTTAACAATTTCGTTTTTTTTTAATTTAAAGAAAATTTGCTCGAGATAATTTAAAGATATACCTTGTCTTAACGATATATCTCTCAACGATACTGGATTGATATTATCAAACCTAGCTAAATCAACTAATGCCATTACGGCATATCTACCTTTAGATGTTAGTTTCATATTTTACCCTTAAATCGTGGGTTTTTATACATACCTTACTAAAATGGTCAAGTTTTGAGTGTAAAAAAAAACTAACATATTGTCGCTCACATGTGATAAACGTACGTTTTTTTGAGAATAATAATCAATATCGCTTATGGATAACAAGATTTTAGAAATATTTATACCTGGTCCCGCTGGAAGACTAGAAGCAAAATATTACAAAAGTAAAAAAAATACATCACCAATAGCTCTAGTTTTACAACCACATCCTCAGTATGGAGGAACAATGAATAACAAAGTTGTTGTAGATACTTTTAATACTTTTATAGCAAATGAGTTTTCCGTATGTAGAGTAAATTTTAGAGGTGTTGGTAAGAGTGATGGGGAATTTGATAACGGTCAAGGAGAACTAGCAGATGCAGCAGCAGCTTTAGATTGGTTAGAGAGAGAAAATTTTGATAATTCTCAATGTTGGGTTTCTGGATTTTCATTTGGATCTTTGATTGCTATGCAATTATTAATGAGAAGACCAGAAATAAATAGATTTATAGCTATTTCACCTCAACCAAATGTTTACGATTTCTCATTTTTATCTCCATGTCCAACTTCGGGCTTGGTTGCTTATGGTAAAAAAGATGAATTAGTACCAGTAGAATATATTACAGAATTAGATAAAAGATTGAGTGCTCAAAGAGGAATTAAAGTAGAATTTAATGCAATATCAGAGGCTAATCATTTCTTTTCAAACACAAGTGACGCTTTAGTAAGGCATCTTGATAAATACATAAAAAAAGAAACAGCACTTTATTAAAAGTTTTCTACTAATTTTCCACCTACCGTAAATTCTTTGCATCCAGTCGTTGATTTAAATGAAATTGGTAAATTTAAAAATGATCTTATAGCTAAAAATGCAAATGCTTTGGA
>CACJSX010000045.1 GCA_902596185.1 uncultured Pelagibacteraceae bacterium | reverse complement strand
AATTATCATATTATGTTAAACAATTCTTTGATGGTATATATAAATTTTTTGTAAATAAAATAATTAATTAATAAATTAAAATAATTTAAAAAATGTATATAAACCGTATTATGTTTCTTAATTAAACATGCAAAAAAAGTCATTTTTATTTTTTCATTTTAATTTATTTTTTTCATCAGTTGATAAAGCTCAGAGAAAACAAATAATAAAAAAATGCTATTATCCTATTATTAATTTAGCAAAAAATTACAATATATCCATAAACATTGAGGCATCAGCGAGAACACTTTTAGAAATAAAAAAAATTGATAAAGAACTGATTAAAACAATTATAAAATTAATAAATAACAAAAAAATTTATTTTGTAGGAAGTGGACTTAATCAAATTATTTCTCCTCTCGTTCCATACGAGATAAATTGTAAAAATTTAGAAATTGGAAATTCATACTATAAAGAAATTTTAGGAAAAACACCTGAAACAGCCCTAATTAATGAAATGGCTTTTTCTGAAAATATTTTGGAGGCTTATACTAAATCTGGATATAAAAATATTATTATAGATTATGATAATTTAAATATGTCATTAAAAAAAAATAAAAATAATATTCCAAATTATTGTTATTCAAATGAAACAAAAAAAAAAATAAAAATTACTTATGCAAGTTCTTTTTTATTTCAACAATTCCAAAATTGTATTTATGGAGATATTTCAATCAAAAAATATTTAGATATTTTAAAAAAAAATATTAATAAAGACGTATTTTTACCAATTTATAGTGGTGATGCAGAGGTATTTAATTTTAGAGCAGGTAGATTTATTTCTGAAAGAAGAAAAATATATGATGAGTGGGAAAGGATTTACAAATTATTGAACGAAATTAAAAAAATGAATATTAAATTTTGTTTAATAGATAAATTAAATAAAATAAGTTCAAAAAATATTTTATATCAAGATAAGTCAGAGACACCTATTTCTGTTAAAAAACAACCAAAATATAACGTTAGTAGATGGGCCATAACAGGTAGGTCTGATCAAAAAATTAATACTGCTTGCTTTAAAATATTTAAAAATAGAAAAGAAATTATTGCAAAAATAGGTAGTAGAAAATTTTATGAACAAATTTTAGATTTATGGTCTAGCGATTATAGAACTCATATAACAAAAAAAAGATGGTCTGAATATAATAACCAATTAAATAAAATGTTAAAAATAATTAAGATTAAAAAAATAATTAAAAATAAAAGCTTTTTAAAAAAAATTAAGGAATCCAATGCAGTTTATTATGATTCTGAAAAAACTCTTCTACATATAAATACAAAGAAAATTAGAGTCACACTTAATATAAGACGAGGTTTATCAATAGACTCATTAGCATTTAAATCACAAAAATTTATACCACTGATAGGAACTATACATAGCTATAAAACAAAATCTATATTTGAAGGTGCAGATTTTTATAGTGGTAATGCAGTCCATGAAATATTAAATCCTTTAGTCAAAATAACAGATTTAAATAACGTTAAACCTAAAATCTTTGAAAATAAAGAATTAATTAGGGTTATATCAAAACAAAATTTAAAATACGCAAGTTTAACTAAAAAAATTGAAATTAATAAAAATTTAGAAAAAATTATTATTACGATAAAATATAATAGTAATATTAAAAATATTGGTTCTTTAAGATTAAATAATATTAGTTTTTTAAATATAAATAAAAATAAAATAACCTATTCATGTGTTAATGGAGGAAGAAAAGTTCAAAATTATAAGTTAAAAAAATATTTTGACCAAAGTTCTTCTCCTACTAAATTCGTATCAACTAGAAATGGATTGGGTTGTACAAATTCAAGTTTAAGTTTTTTTATTGGTAAAAATAGAATTAATTTCAAATGGGATAACGCAGCAAATTATATATTACCAAGTATTCAATTTAAAAAAATTAGAACTCAAAAAATATTAAGAGTATTTTTTTGTAATCAAGAATATGACGAAACTTCTCATCCATTAAAATCGTCATATAATTTTAAATTAGAAATAAATAGTAATAAAAAATATGATTAGTGCAATAATTCTTGCAAGATGTACATCTTCAAGGTTACCAAACAAACATTTTTATCAAATTGGAAATAAAAAAATTATAGATATAATTATTCATAATTTAAAAAGTAATAAAATTATATCTCAAATTTATCTTGCAACAGGAACAAAAACAAAAAATTTTAATTTTCTAAAGATAGCTAAAAAAAATAAAATTAATATATATTTTCATAATAACGAGGACAATGTTACTGAAAGAATCTATAAGGTTACAAAAAAAATTAAAACAAAATATTCAATTTTAATTTCAGGAGATTGTTGCTTAGTAGATAATTCTTTTATAAAGAGATTATATAAAAGTATCAAATTACAAAATAAAGATTTTGTTAAATCAAACAATAAATTAATTCATGAAGGTATTACTCTTTTTAAGACTGATATTTGGAGTAAGGTAAATAAAAATTCAAAAAAATACCATCAAAAAGAGCACCCTGGATACGTAGTAAAGGAATATCCAAATTTATTTGATATTGCTAACTATAAACCACTTAAATACGAAACAGGTAAAAAATTTAGACTTTCCGTCGATACTGAGTCTGATTTAGATTTTTTTAATAATCATTATGATTATCTAAATAAAAAAAATAAAAAATTTGACTTATTAAATATAATTAAATCAAAAAATTTTAATTATTTAAATGAACATGTTGAACAAAAAAAAGCAGTATCTGTAGAAGATAAAAAATATATTATTATTACATCATATTCAAAATCATATGGGATAGGACATCTATCAAGAGCAAAAACTTTATTAAGAGAAATAAATGAAACAATAACTTCCAAAGTGGAAATAATATGCTTGGGAGAAAAATTTTATGATAAAAATTTTATTTATAATAACAAAATTAAATTTATTAAAAAAATTAATGATAAATTATTATCATCTGGAAATAAGATTATAATTGATTTACCTAAAATTAAATTTCAAAAATTAACTAATAACCAAATTAATAAAAAAAATATTGTTATAATTGATAATTATAGAAATTTAAGTAAACCAAAATTTATTATTCCCTCAGCAAGAAAACTTAAATTAAATAAAAAAAATTTATATTCGGGTAAAGATTATCTGATTGTTTCGAGAAAAGTACTTAAGTTTAAAAATCCACAAAAAATTAATAAAAATTTAAATTTTTTATTATTTAGTGGAAGTGAACAATTGAGTCCAAAAATAATGGATTTACTCAAATTTAAAAAAGACATTAAAGTTTTAGTAGGTCCTCTTTTAAACAAAAAATCAATTAAAGTATTAAAAAAAATGAATATTGATTTTGAAATTAATAAAAAAGATTATTTTCATGACTTAAATAAAGCAAAAAATATTTACTGTAAATTTGGTG
>CACJSX010000044.1 GCA_902596185.1 uncultured Pelagibacteraceae bacterium | reverse complement strand
GTATAAGCCTTTAAAAAAACCATATTCTTTTAAAGCATCTATGCTGTATTCAGAACATGTTGGCAAATATCTACAAGAATGACCCAATAATGGACTAATCAAATATTTATAGGCTTTGATAAATTTGATTAAAATTAAAGTAAATATATTCATTTTATTTTCTCAAAATCTTTAAATAAGGTTTCTTTTATAATTTTGTATTCATTATTTAGCATGGTCGCATGAGCAATAACAAGAACAGATTTTTCAAGTTTTATTAAATTTTGTTTAATTCCATCGTTAAAAATTTGTCTGAGCCTTCTTTTAATTTTGTTTCGTTTCACAGCAATTGCTATCTTTTTTTTTACTGAAAAAGAGATATTTAACTTTTTTTTATCTTTGTTAGGTAAGTTTCCAAAAAAAATTGTAACGTATTTGTTTGAAATCTTTTTTTGTTTTAAAAGAGTTTTAAATTCCTCATTTTTTGAAAGAGCAACAATTTTGCTTTTCATCAGATTTAATTTATCTTTTCTTTTTAATTACTTTTGGTGTGAGAGTTTTTCTTCCACGTTTTCTACGTCTGGCTAAAAGTTTTTTTCCACCTTTAGTTTTCATTTTTGCTCGAAATCCTGTTTTTCTGGCTCTCTTCACATTGCTCGGGCTATAGGTTCTTTTCATAATTAGATTTGATATAGTTTTTTAATAAATTTTGCCTCTTTATATTAGTAATAATTAAAATAGCAAATAGAAGATTAAGCATTAAAATAAGAAGAATCATGGAAAATACAAAAAAAATTAAATTATTTATTGGCTTATCTTATTTATTAATTGTTTGCTTATTTTTGTATTTCTTTTTTTCAAAATTTAGTCTCTCAGAAATTACATCCTATGATTTTTTAAGAGATAACAAATCTTATTTTTTTGAACTTAAAAAATCTAACTTATTTTTAATTTCTATTATTTTTTTAGCATTAACAATTCTTTGGGTTTTCCCTTTTTTAGGATTTGGATCTCCAGTTGCTTTAATGGGTGGTTTTATATTTGGAAAATGGATAGGGACATTTATTGTTGTTTTAGGCTTAAGTATTGGAGCCACTTTTTTATATATTTTTGGAAATTTTTTTTTAAAACAGCTTATTAGAGAAAAGTTTTTAAATAAGTTTCAAAATTTAGAAATAAAATTTAAACAATCCGAATTTATTTATTTATTAATTTACCGTTTTATAGGTGGTATACCTTGGCAGCTGAGCTGTCTCTTACCAACCTTATTTAATGTTAAGGTTATAAATTTTTTCTTTGCTACATTGATTGGAATAATTCCTCAAATTTTTTTAGCAGTTTCTATTGGTAGTGGATTAGAAAAAATTATAGACCAAAATGCTGAAGTGCCAGGAATAACTGATATAATATTTTCACCTGATATATATGTTCCTATTGTAGCTTTCTTTATTTTAATTTTGATTACGATATTTTTAAGAAAGTTTTTTTATAAAAATTAGTGGTGCTCCCACCCTGTACTGACCAGGGAACTAGTCATTACCAATGACTTGTTATACCATTTAACTACAGGAGCTTAGAGACAAATTGTATTTTATTGATAATAAAGCATTTTTTTCAAATTATTGCCTTAATTTTTTGATGAATATGATTTATATCTATTTTAGGAAAATGTTATGGGAATTCATTACGATTACAAATCAACTAAAGGTAATAAGCTTATGGAAAAGCAAGCTAAAAGAGAGAGAAAGCTTGCTGAAAAGAAAGCTAAACGTTTAGCTAAAGAAGGCCCAAAAAAAGAAAAGGAAAAAACACCTGCACTAGATCCCAATAAACCAATTTCTTTAGATTTCCTTACCAACCCAAACAAAGAATGAGTTCAAAAGAAAAAAATGAGCGTTTAAGCTTGGCGCTTAGAAAAAATTTAAAAAAAAGAAAAATTTTCCAAAAAAAAAATAAGAAGCAAAATGATACTAAACGATAAGCAAATAATAAAATTAGCAGAGAAACATGAGATGATTAGTCCTTTCGTGAATAAAAGTGTTGCTAATGGGATTAGTCATGGTGTTAACCCATTTGGTTACGATCTTCGTTGTGGATCAGAATTTAAAATTTTTACCAATATAAAAGGAGCTACAGCAGATCCAAAAAATTTTAGTGAAGATAATTTTATTACTGTAAAAGACGAAGAATCTATTCTAATTCCACCCAATAGCTTTGCACTGGCTGCGAGTCTTGAATATTTTAAAATGCCAAGAAATGTTACTGGTCTTGTTACAGCAAAATCAACTTATGCAAGATGTGGTTTAGGTGTTCCACCAACGGTATTAGAGGCAGGTTGGGAAGGTGTTTTAGTTTTAGAATTCTCAAATCATACTTCAAATAGTATTAGGCTTTATGCAAATAGTGGTGCAGCCCAAATCCTTTTTTTTCAAGGAGAACAGCCAGAAGTTTCTTATGCTGACAGAGATGGAAAGTATCAAGGTCAAACAGGAATTACTTTAGCAAAATCAAAATAATTTATGGATAAGTTTCAAATTAAAGGCCCTTGTAAAATCAAGGGTGAAGTTGAAATTTCGGGAGCAAAAAATAGTGCTCTTGTTTTACTTGCTGCAACTCTTTTATTCGATAAGCCAGTAACTTTAAAAAATTTACCTAGAGTAAGAGATATAGATACAATGTTAAATTTATTAAAGTCTCTTGGTTCTAAAATAATTTTATCTAAAGATAAGAAAATTGTAAAAGTTCAAAATAAAAAAAAGATGAAAACATTGGCTAAGTATTCACTTGTCAAAACAATGAGAGCGTCCATACTTGTTTTAGGACCATTAATATCAAAATTTCATAAATCAATTACATCATATCCTGGTGGCTGCAATATTGGATCCCGTCCAGTAAATTATCATCTATCAGCTTTAAAAAAACTTGGGATGAAATATGAAATTAAACAGGGTTATATTCATGCAAAATCCAATGGAAGATTAAATGGTACAAAAATAAATTTTCCAAGAATAAGTGTAGGCACTACAGAAAATACGATTCTTGCGGCTTCTTTAGCTAGTGGAAAAACAATTTTAAAAAATTGTGCGATTGAACCTGAGATAAAAGATCTTACAAACTTTTTAAATGCTGCGGGAGCTAAAATTAAATGGAGTGGAAGAACTTGCTCAATTACTGGGGTTAAGTCACTAAAAGAAATCAACTATTCTGTTATGGGAGACAGAATAGAGGCAGGTACATTTTGTATAGCTGCTACATTAGCTGAAGGTTATTTACAGATAAAAAATTTCAATCCAAAAAATATAGCAACAGAGTTAAAAATATTAAAAAAAGCAGGTGCAAAATTTAAAACTTTTGAAAATAAAATTTTCATTAAAGGACCAAAAAAAATAAAGCCAATTAAAAATATTAAAACAAAAGAATGGCCTGGTGTAGCAACAGATATGCAGAGCCAATTAATGGTACTAATGTGTAAAGCTAATGGTCAGAGTTCAATTACTGAAAATATATTTGAAAACAGATTTTTACATGTTGGTGAGCTTCAAAGACTTGGAGCTAAAATAAAGATCAAAAATAGTACTGCCACAATAGAAGGAAATACTAAATTTATTGGTGCCGAATTAATGTCGAGCGACTTGAGAGCAAGTGTTGCTTTGGTACTAGC
>CACJSX010000043.1 GCA_902596185.1 uncultured Pelagibacteraceae bacterium | reverse complement strand
AAATTATTGAATCGTTGTGTTGTCAAAATTATCAAAAGTATAAGTGCTCAAAATCTGAGAAATTTTTTCTTTTCTATTATCTAAATTTTTCGCTTCTAAAAGAACTTGTTTTTCTTCTAAAGAAAATGGTGATGCCATAGCAAGCGCATTAATTGTTTCATCAAGACTTTGCTTTTCTAAGGCTTTCCAATTAATTATAAATCCTCTTTTTTCAAATAATGATTTCAAATCTTTAAAAATTAATTCAAGATCAGAAAAATTTAAATCTTCTTTTTTGTTTTCTAGGTCTTGATAGAAATCTTCAAAATTTATTTGTAAGACTCTGTATTTATTATCTGTGTCCAACTCTGTAATTTTTCTAAATCTAATTAAACCTTTAATTTCAATCAAAAACCTCCCATCTTCTGTTTCTCTAAAACTGCTGATTTTTCCAAGACATCCAACTTCATGTAATTCAGGTTTAATTTGTTTTATATTTGAAGTTTTTGGCTGAATCATTCCAATTAATTTATTTGATTTCATACTATCATTTATCATATCTATATAACGTGGTTCGAATATATTTAATGGCACAATAGTTTTTGGAAATATTATAAAATTACTTAGAGGAAACACTGGGATTTTATTTGGAAGATCTTCTTTTTTCATAATTTACATCATACCACATATAATTTTTTTAATAATATTGAACTTTGTCACAAACTTAAAATAATAAATTTATTTTGTAATTATTTTGTCTCTTGCTTAATATTAAAAAAGGCACTAGTTTTAATACTTATAGAACAAGCGGGCATAGCTCAGTGGTAGAGCGTCTCGTTGCCAACGAGAAGGTCGAGGGTTCGACCCCCTTTGCCCGCTCCAAAAAAATTATGAGTGATCTAGCAAATAAAAAGTGTGTTCCTTGTGAAGGAAATATTCCTCCATTTAATGCGGAGGAGATACATAAATATCTTAAAAAAGTTGATGGCTGGGAAGTTTTAGAAGATAAAATTGATGGCTTTCATTTGATCAAGAATTTTAAATTTGATAACTTTTTAAAAAGTCAGGAATTTGTCAATAAAGTTGGACAAATAGCTGAAGCCGAAGGTCATCATCCTGATCTATGGTTTGGTTGGGGTTATGCGAGAATTAAAATATTTACGCATGCGATAAAGGGTCTAGCTGAGAGTGATTTTATTCTTGCTGCAAAAATAGATAAAATATCTAATGTCTGAAGTGTCTTGTCTTTGAAAAAAGAAGCACAGTGCCAGTCTCGTTTGCAAAATTGATTATTTCTTTATCTCTTATTGATCCAGATGGTTGAATAACAGCTCTAACACCTGATTGGACTAATTTTTCGATACCATCTACAAAAGGAAAAAATGCGTCTGAGGCTGCTACTAAATTATCAGTCTGAAGATTAAATTTTTTCATTTTATTTATTGCTATTTGGCAACTATCTAGTCTACTTGGTTGACCGGAACCAATACCAACAGTAGCTTCATTAGATGCTAATACAATTGCATTCGATTTTACATATCTACATACATTAAAAGCAAAAATAAGATCTTTAAGTTGTTTAGATGTTGGTTTTCGTTTTGATACAACTTTAAAATTTTTTTTTGCAAATATATTTAAGTCCTCTGATTGTATCATTATATCTTGATTAAATGATACAAACTTAAAAAGTTCTTCTGATGTGTAATTTGTTCCATCAATCAATCTTAAGTTTTTTTTAGCATTTAATATTTTGATTGCATTGCTATCGAAACCATTTGCAATTATTACCTCTAAAAATAACTTTTTTAATTCAACAGCTAAATCATTTGTAATTTTAAAATTACAAGAAACTATTCCACCAAAAGCACTTACAGGGTCACAAGAAAGAGCGGACTTGTAACTCTCTAAATGATCATTTTTAGCAGAAACTCCACACGGGTTTGCGTGTTTAACTATGACTGTTCCTTTCCCTTTTGGTAAAGATCTTGAAATAGTTAGAGCGCTAAATATGTCATTATAATTGTTATAACTAAGCTGTTTTCCATGAATTTGTTTTAAATTCATATTTGAATTTCTTGAATAAATTGCACTTAATTGGTGAGGATTTTCACCGTATCTAAGTTGGTCTATTAGATTTCCATGAAAAATTTTTTTCCTAGGAAAAATTGTATTTGTTTTTTTGTTAAAATAATTTGAAATTACAGAGTCATAATAAGCCGTCTCAGTAAATGCTATTCTTGATAGTTTTTCTCTAAAATTTAAAGAAGTAGATCCTTTGAATTTTTTTAGTTCTTGAATTAATTCCTCATACTGATCTGGAGATGTTATTACAGCTACATCATTATAATTTTTTGCCGCAGATCTAACCATTGTAGGACCACCTATATCTATATTTTCTAGAATTTTTTTATGGTTTTTTGTTTTTTTAAGAGTGTTCTCAAATGGATAAAAATTAACAATGACTAAATCAATATTCTCAAAACCATTATTTTTTAGATCTTTTAAGTGAGATATTTTCTCTCTTTTATTTAGAATACCGGCATGAATTTTAGGATGAAGAGTTTTTACTCTACCTTCCAAAATCTCAGGGAAATTAGTAAAATCAGACACTTCTAAACAGTTAAATTTTAATCTTTTAATTTCTTTATAAGTACCACCTGAGCTAATTATTTTAATTTTGTTCTTTTTTAAAATATTTAGCAATGGTTTTAAGTTATTTTTGTCAGATACAGAGATGAGAGCTGTTTTTATTTTTTTCTTCATCATAATTTATTCATCTCCCACTTTATTATCTGTTCCTTTTCATTATTCATACCCGAGATAAAAATATTTTGGTTTTCTTTATATGAATTTTTATTACCGAAATATAAACCATTATCAATATTAATATCAAAATTATCACAACTAAATTTCCAACCTTCCTCATCTAATTCAATTAGTATTGATTTGTTATCTTGTGTTTTCATTACTTTTGAATTTGGATCAAGATGAAATCTAATATCAAATTTAATTTCTTTACTCGGATTTTTTCTAAATAACTTATCATAGCCAATAAATTTCATTTGTTCTGGGTAGAACTCAATCTCTCTCTCGTAAATGGCTCCAAATTTAATTAAATATCCATCATGTGTTCCTGATATTTTCCAATAATTATTTTCAAAAACTACATTTTTTTTTGATACTTTCAGTCCTTTATCAACAATCAAATTTTTTTTATGCTTAATAAAATTACAAGATGAATAATCTTCAATGCTTAAAGCACAATGTAAAGCTGTGCTTCTTGATAATTTATTAAATTTATTATTTTTGTCTGGATAGTAACCAGCATTAGAAATTAATTTTTTATTATTAGAAAATATTTCAAATGATAAAGCTCCTGCTTGATAGTCGTTAGAAAATATTTTGTTAGGGCTAGATCCAATATCAGCAGCAAGGATTATTTTTTTATTTTTAAGTATTGCATAACCGCCTAATTCATTAATTTGATTTTTAAAAGTGTAACCAAACCTTTTCAAGTATTGATCAAATTCGTTATTATCAGAAGAATAGTTACCATTAAAAAAAATATCTTGTTTAACATTTTGCCAAATGAAAGTGTAACTTGAGCCTAAATAATAGATAGTTTCATCAATATATTCAGGTATCAAACTTTGAGATTCTTTAAACCACTCTCTTATTATTATAAAATATTTTAAATAAAATATTAATTGTCTGATATTTCTTGATTTTGTAAAACCCTTATTATCGATTGA
>CACJSX010000042.1 GCA_902596185.1 uncultured Pelagibacteraceae bacterium | reverse complement strand
TATCTACAGATTGAATCTGTTGTGAAGCTTCATTTGTTTCTGTATCTTTATATGAAATTGTTCCTAAATCTTGGGGCTGCGAACTTCCAGGTAAAACTTTTTGTTCATCTATTTTTGGTTTTAAACTTAATTGATTTTCCGCATTACCAATATTTCCAGAACTAATATTAGTTTCTATATCTTGAAATCTTATTTGATTGTCAGCTTGAATTTTTGAGACTCGAGTAGATAATTTGTCCAACTTAAAATTTATCTCTTCAAATTTGTTAGTAAGTTCTCTAAACTGATCTTCAACCTCAGACAATTTTAATAAATGTCTTGTTAAAACATCTTCTGAATTTTGATCTAAATCTAAAACTGAACTATCATTAGTATTTGTTTGTAATTCAATAGATCCAGAATAAACTGCTCTTTCGAGAGTTTTAAGATCATTTTTTATTATTTCTAATGTTTCATAAATATTATGATTATCTGCAAATGAAAAATTAACAAAAACTAAATTTAATATGAACAATAATTTTAAAACTACAAATTTAAATATGATCGTCATGAAATTAGATTTATGATTATAAAAATGGCAAAAAAAAGACCCTAAATCCTATAAAGGTTTTAGGGTCTTTGATTTTAATAATTAATTTGCTTTAACAGTTACTGATCTTCTATTTTTTGACCAAGCTAATGGGTTTGAACCAGAGTCAACCGGTCTCTCTTTACCATAACTTAAAACAGTTATTCTGTCTGAAGATATTCCATAAGTCATTAAATAATCTTTAGCTGCATTTGCTCTTCTTTCTCCAAGTGCCAAGTTATATTCTCTTGTACCTCTTTCGTCAGCATGACCTTCAAGCACTACATTTATGTTTGAATTTTTTCTTAACCATCCTGCTTGTGCTCTTAAAGTTTCTCTTGATGCAGTTGTTAATATAGATTCATTCGTTGCAAAGAAAACTCTGTCTGGAACACCATCTGCTAAATATTCAACTGTATCTGTTCCAGTGTAAACATCACCTTGCATTTGACCTTGAATGTCTGTTGCTACTTCTTTTTTAGTTGCACATGCAGATAGCACTAAGCAAGCTGTTAATACTAAAAGTGTGTTTTTTAAAATTTTGACTAATCTCATTAAATTGCTCCTTGCTGCTAATTTCAATTTCTTAACTTTTTCACAAGTAAATAAAGGTTTCAAGTATAAAAATCAAGAAATTTACAAAAATTAAACTCTTAATTGCTTAATAATGATGACCATGATGGGTCAGAAGCATCAGTTGGTGTCTTTATTTGGCGCTCATTATAACCAGTTAAATCTATAGACCACAATTTTGCAGAAAAGCCTTCTCCTTTAGAATTGGTTTTTGTCTCTCTATAAAATATTAATACTCTTCCATTTGGAGACCAAGATGGAGCCTCTTGATAATAATTTTCAGTTAATAATCTTTCGCCACTCCCATCCGTTCTCATTACGCCTATATAAAATTTACCTTTGTGTAATTTGGTAAATGCAATTAAATCTCCTCTTGGAGACCACACGGGTGTTCCATATAAACCGTTACCAAAAGAGATTCTTTTTACATCCGTTCCATCATTTTTCATTACATAAATTTGCTGGTATCCACTTCTATCAGAATTAAATGTAATATATTTTCCATCTGGAGAATAAGATGGAGAAGTATCAATTGATGGATGGTTGGTAATTTTGTCAACAATTCTATTTTCTAAATCCATAGTGTAAATATCTGACTTTCCATCTTTAGCAAAACTCATAATTATTTTTTTACCGTCAGGTGAAAAACGTGGTGCGAATGTCATACCTGGAAAATCTCCTACTACTTCTTGCGTTCCAGTTTCAATGTCTAATAAATAAACTCTGGGCATATTTTTAAAGTAGGACAAATAAGTTACCATTTGGCTTGCTGGATTAAAGCGAGGGGTTAAAACTAATTCGTTTCCTAATGTCAAAAATTTATTATTAGCTCCGTCTTGATCCATGATTGCTAATTTTTTTATTCTTTGTGTTTTTGGTCCTTCTTCTGAGACATAAATTATTCTTGTATCAAAATAACCTTTTTCTCCAGTCAGCCTTTCGTAAACCTTATCAGAAATAATATGACCTACTCTTCTCCAATTACTAGGAACTGTGGTAAAAGCTAAAGCCATCATTTCTTTAGCAGCTAAAACGTCCCATAATCGAAACTCAACTCTTAATTTATCGTCAACATAATTTACTTTGCCAGTAATAAGTGCTTGAGCTTTAATTAAATTCCAATCTTCAAATCTTGGTTTTAAATTTGCAATATCAGGAGCTTGTAAAAAAGCCTTCTTGTCTAGAGGATTAAATAATCCCGAGGTTCTCAAATTATTCTCAACGATATTTGATATCTCGGAGCCAATATTTTCTTTTTTAAGTATTTTTTCAAAACCTTTTCTAGACTCTTCATCAATTGATAGGGGGGAAACTGCTAATGGAAGTGGATTTAAATTTCCCCTAGTTATATCAACTTCAATTAAAGCATTTGCTTTGATAGGTATTAATATTAATAATAATATTAAAATTTTTTTTGTCATTTAAATATACTACCCTTCTAACATCTCTCTTGCATCAAAATTTAATTGTAATTCTTTCCATCTTTCATATCCAGTTGTTGGAACTCTTAATGGTTGGCATAACTTGACAGCTCGCAAAGCACTTTCTGCTAAAACCTTATAAAATGCTTGACCTGGTTTATTCATTCTTGCATGGTCCAAAATTTCTGTTTTTGATACTGTTCCATCAGGTTTTAATTTTAATTTTATTCTTACCAATAAATTTTCATTGTATGGTAATCCTAATGGAATACTCCAACACCCAAATATTTGTGCCTTAAGAGCATCCTCTTCGCTTAGTGTAAGACCTGTGTTTTCTACATTTCTTTCTTGATCTTGAGTAATGTCGTCATTTGTTTTTAAAACTTCTGCACTCTCTTCTTTTGATTTATCAATTAAAGCAGCAATATTATTTGGATCAAACAAATCTTTTTTTTCAAATTCTGATACTTGTTTAACCTCATCATCTACTTTTTCAGGATTTTGTTTTTTTTCCTCTTTTGTTTCAACCTTTTTTAAAGTTTTATCTGGAAGTGGAATTGCTTCAGGTGTTTCATTCTCTATTTTTTTATTATTTTGATCAGGAGACAGGACAGTTTTTGTTTTCGTTTTTTCTACTTTTTTTGGTGGAGCTTGTTCTGATACAAGTTTTTTTTCTTTCTCTTTTACTTTCTCAATTGTTTTTTTAGCCTTAGGTGCGAATGGAATATTGGTTTTTTCTGCTATCTGTATTAATTCCACTGATACTATTGGCGGAATATCATAAGGTTTTTTTGCTAAGAAAGGTAAACTCATAGCAGTAATAAAAATTAAAAATGCGTGTAAAACAGAAGAAATTATAATACTTCTATTCACACTTTTTACCTTTGTTTGTAAGGTTCAGAAATTAAAGCTACTTTTGTAAAACCAGAGCCTGACAATAATCCCATAATTTCAAGAACTCTTCCATAATTTATGGTTTTGTCTCCTCTCACATAGATTCTAGTATCTGTTCTATTTTTTGATACTGCTAAAACTTTAGCAATTATATTGTCATACTCAACTTTAGCTTCTTGAATAAAAATTTCACCTTTTGCATTAATTGATAAAGTTAATGGTTCTGTTTCTTCAGGCAAAGAGTCTGCTGAGCTTTCAGGTAAATCGACTTGAACACCAACGGTTAATAATGGTGCTGTTACCATAAAGATAATTAACAAAACTAACATCACATCTACAAAAGGAGTTACATTAATTTCACTCATTGGTTCTTTAGAGGAACGATTTAATTTAAATGCCATTTAAATTATTGTTAAAAATCTTTTAGAAAAGTTCTCTAGTTTTTCTTCATATTTCTTAGAGTCATTATTAAACTTATTGTAAGCTACTACAGCTGGTATTGCAGCTAAAAGACCTAAGGCTGTTGCAAATAACGCCTCTGCAATACCTGGCGCAACAATAGCAAGACTGGTATTTCTGGAAATTGCAATTGATTGAAATGAATTCATTATTCCCCAAACTGTTCCGAATAGTCCAATAAATGGAGCTGTTGAACCTACCGTTGCTAAAAAAGTAAATCCCTTCTCAATTTTTGTCATTTGCTTTTCTATTCCAGCTTCGAGAGATGCGCTCATTCTTTCACTAATATTTGTTCTTGCTTTTTTTTTCAGCAGTCCCTCCATAGCCTCTCTAAATACTAGTGACATAGGATCATCAATTTTACTTGGTAGACTATTATAAAAAGTCTCAGCAGATTTAGAATTCCAAAATTTTTCCTCAAATTCTTCTGAAGATTTGGTTAT
>CACJSX010000041.1 GCA_902596185.1 uncultured Pelagibacteraceae bacterium | reverse complement strand
ATATTACTGATGTTCCATCCTATGAATTATTTTCTAAAGGGTTGTTAAGAACATTTCAAATTGCACATGAGTTTTCAAATTTATCTGTTTTAGAAAATTTAATGATGGTTCCTGGAAATCAATCTGGGGAAAAAATAATGACTGCATTATTTAAACCAGGTTTAGTTGCACAAGAAGAAGCTGTAGTTAAAGAAAAAGCAAAAGAAGTTGTTGAATTTTTAAATCTAGGGCATCTATCTAACGAGCTTGCGGGAAATCTTTCAGGTGGACAAAAGAAATTATTAGAACTTGGAAGAACAATGATGGTGGATGCAAAATTAGTATTATTAGACGAAGTAGGAGCTGGTGTTAATAGAACTTTGCTTAAAGATCTTGGAACTGCAATAGAGAAGTTAAATAAAGAAAAAGGTTATACTTTTTGTATGATTGAACATGATATGGATTTTATTGGAAGATTATGTGACCCAGTAATTGTGATGGCTGAAGGATCAGTTTTATTTGAAGGATCGGTTGAAGAAGCAAAAAAAGATGAAAAAGTTATCGAAAGTTATCTTGGAAGAGGATCAAAATTAAAGGATATAAACTAATGGCATATTTTGAAGGAATAAAAATGACAGGTGGTTATGGTAATGGTCCTGACATTATTAGTTCGTGTTCAGTAAATGTTAATAAAGGTGAAATAGTTTCTATTCTGGGGCCTAATGGTGCTGGCAAATCAACTGCTATGAAAGCAATGTTGGGTTTATTAAACTTAAAATCCGGTTCAGTTATGATTGATGGCAAAGATATTTCAAAATTATCACCACAAGACAGAGTTAAAGAGGGTATTTCTTTTGTACCTCAAACAAAAAATGTTTTTGCCGGCATGACTGTTGAAGAAAATTTAGAAATGGGTGCTTTTCTTGTTGAGGATGAAATTAAAAATATAATTGGCGAAATTTACGAATTGTTTCCAATTTTAAGAGAGAAAAGAAATCAGATGGTTGGTGAACTTTCTGGAGGTCAAAGACAACAAGTGGCTCTAGGTCGAGCTTTAATGATTAAACCCACAGTTTTAATGTTAGATGAACCAACCGCAGGTGTATCACCAATTGTTATGGATGAATTATTTGATCATATTGTAAAAGTAAAAAGAACAAACGTTGCTATCTTAATGGTAGAACAAAATGCAAAACAAGCCTTAAGCATTTCAGATAGAGGCTATGTACTAGTGACTGGAGAAAATCGTTATTCAGGAACTGGAAAAGAATTATTAGACGATCCAAGAGTAAGAAGCTCTTTTTTGGGAGGGTAATATGGATTTTGTAAATGCGATAATTCTTTTATTAAATTATATTTTTATTCCTGCATTAACTTACGGTTCTCAGTTAGCTTTAGGTGCAATCTTTGTTACACTTATATATGGAATTTTAAGATTTGCTAATTTTGCAACTGGTGACATGATGTCTTTTGGAACCATGGCAACTATTTTATTTACATGGTATTTTCAATCTTTAGGTGTTTCTTTAGGGGTTTTACCTACCGCTTTGTTAGCTATCCCATTTGGAATTATTTTTATGATTCTTTACATGCTTCTAATAGATAAGTTTGTCTTTAAATATTATAGACACCAGAAAAGCCCTCCAGTTCAATTTGCAATGGTAAGTATAGGTGTCATGTTTGTAACTCAAGCTGTAGTAAGAATAATAATTGGACCTGCTGATAGAAGATTTTTTGATGGAGAAAAATTTATTATTAAGGCTCGAGAATTTAAAGAGATTACAGGGTTAAACGAAGGACTTGCATTAAAATCAACTCAAGTGATAACTATTTTTGTAACGATAGTCTTAGTCTCTTTATTGTTTTGGTTTTTAAATAGAACTAAAACTGGAAAAAGTATGAAAGCTTATTCTGATAATGAAGATCTTGCATTACTTTCAGGTATTGATCCAAAAAAAATAGTTTTAGTTACTTGGGTTATTGCTGGTATTTTAGCTACAATAGGTGGAGCTTTGTATGGTTTAGATAAAAGTTTTAAACCATTTACTTATTTTAACAATATGCTTCCTATTTTTGCTGCTGCAATTGTTGGAGGAATTGGAAATCCATTTGGAGCTTTTTTAGGTGGATATGTAATTGCTTTTTCAGAAATTTTATTAACTTATGCCTATAAAAAATTCTTTATGTATATTCTACCAGAAAGTATGGAACCAAATAGTTTAGTCCAACTACTATCCACAGATTACAAATTTGCAGTCTCATTCTCTATCCTGGTAATAGTTTTAATTTACAGACCTTCAGGAATATTTAAGGGGAAAGTATTGTGAGAAAAAATCTAAATGTAATTACAGCTTACAGCATCATGATGGTGCTTATTCTAATGGTTGGGATATTTCAATCTTGGAATATCGCATTATCAATATTCAATCTTTGTTTGATTTCTGCGGTCATGACAATGGGTGCGAATATTCAATGGGGATATGCTGGTTTAATTAATTTTGGAATTATGGGTTATACAGCTTTAGGTGGTTTAGCTGCGGTATTGATATCTGTCGACCCTGTTCAAGAAGCTTGGAGGGCAGGAGGTTTTGATATTCTAATGTCGTTATGGCTGATTGTAGTAATGGTATTGGTTATACGTTTTGTTTTAAAAAGATTTGAAAAATCAAAAATAAGAACATACAGCATAGCTGCAATAATAATTTCAGGTATTTTGCTTATTAGATTTTCTTCAGAGCCAGGTATAGAAGCTATTGAGGCAGTTGATCCAGCTAAAACTGGTTTCTTAGGAGGATTTGGATTACCGATAATTTTCTCATGGATAGTTGGAGCTCTTTTTGCAGGTGGGTTAGCATTTATAGTTGGAAAAGTTGCTCTTGGCCTTAGAGCTGATTATTTAGCTATTGCAACACTTCTTATTTCTGAAATTGTTATTGCGATTATTAAACACGAAGATTGGCTCACAAGGGGAGTCAAAAATGTTATAGGATTAAAAAGACCTGCACCGTATGAGGTTGATCTTCAAACGACAGATTGGTTTATAAACTTAGTTGAAAAGTTTAATTCAGGAAAATTAAGTGTAATTGAGAATTTAGCTGATAAACAAGCTGCTTTAAACCAACTTGTTATCGAAGGTTCATCTGTATTTGTAAAACTGTGTTACTCAGGATTATTCTTAGTAGTAGTTATTATTCTGTTAATTTTAACTCAAAAAGCACTTTATTCTCCTTGGGGAAGAATGATGAGAGCAATAAGAGATAATGAAGAAGCTGCAAATGCAATGGGTAAAAATGTTGTTAAACAACATTTATTAATTTTTATTTTAGGTTCAGCTATTGTTGGAATTGCTGGTGCAATGTTAGTTACACAAGATGGTTTGTTTACTCCAGGAAGCTATAGACCAATGAGATATACGTTTTTGATTTGGGTAATGGTGATTGTTGGAGGAAGTGGAAATAATTTTGGAGCAATTTTAGGAGGATTTGTTGTTTGGTTCTTATGGATTGAAGCTGCACCAATATCATTATTCTTAATAAACTTTTTCACAGCTGGAATTCCTGAAACAAATGCCCTTAAAGCTCACTTAATAGAAAGTGTTCCTTACTTTAGATTTTTAATGATGGGATTGGGATTGTTATTTATAATGAGGTATCGTCCTAAAGGTATACTTCCTGAAAAAATAGAAATAAAGTAAATGAAATGAAATATATTATATTAGGTGCTGCCGCTGCTTGGGCTTTATATATGGCTGACAAGTATTTATTCTTTTAATGAATAAAAATCTTTCGTTACTTATTTTAAGCCAGATTTTTGCTTTTACAGCTGCACCAGTCACTGTATTTTTAAGTGGTATAATTGGTTCGAAATTTAGCCCAATAAAATCTTTAGCAACTCTTCCAATGGCTTTGTCGGTTGTTGGAATTGCGCTATTCGCCTTTTTTGCTGCAAAGCTAATGAGCTTGATTGGACGAAAATTAGGATTTATTTATGCATCAGTCGGTACATGTCTTGCTTCACTTTTAACCGCATACTCTATAATTATAGAAAGTTTTGTCTTATATAATTTAGGATGTTTTTTAATTGGTGGAGGAATAGCTTTTAGTCATCAATATCGTTTTGCAGCAGTCGAGGTTGTAGATAAGGATTATGCACCAAAAGCAATTTCTATCATTTTGTTAGCAGGAATAGGTTCGGCGTTTATTGGCCCAAATATTGCAAACATTTCTAAAGGATTTATTTCAGATCATATGTATGCAGGTTCTTATTTTGCTCTTGCTACATTAGCTATCTTTTCAACAATATTTTTATTTTTTTATCAGGAACCAAAAAAGATATCTAATAATCAATATAAAACTGGAAGAAGTTTTTTCGAACTTATGTCACAACCAAGATTTCTACAGGCACTTGTAGCTTCAGCATTTGCTTATGCTGTAATGACTTTTTTAATGACGGCCACACCTATAAGCATGCATTTGATGGAGAAAATAAGTTTATCTAAAACAG
>CACJSX010000040.1 GCA_902596185.1 uncultured Pelagibacteraceae bacterium | reverse complement strand
AAAAAAATTTTATCAAAAAGTTTTTTTATTAAAAAGGTTAATCAAGTAAAAAAATAATTATGAAAACTTATTTTATATCTGGAGGTACGGGATCATTTGGTAAAGAATTTGCTTCATTAATACTTAAAAAGAAAATGGCAAAAAAAATAATTATTTTTAGTAGAGATGAATTTAAACAAGATCAGATGAAAAAAATTCCAATTTTTAATAAAAACAAAAATATTATGCGATACTTTATTGGCGATGTTAGAGATAAGCCAAGACTAAGCCAAGCTATGAGAGAAAATAATATTGATGTAACAATTCACGCTGCAGCATTAAAACAAGTTCACACAACAGAATATAATCCGTTTGAAACTATTAAAACTAATATTTTAGGAGCTCAAAATATAATTGAAGCTTGTATCGAAAATAACATAAAAAAAGTAATAGCATTAAGCACAGATAAGGCATGTTCACCAATAAATCTTTATGGAGCAACAAAATTAGCATCAGACAAGCTTTTTACTGCTGCTAATTTGTTTAAAGGTGGTAAAAAAACTTACTTTTCAGTTGTGCGATATGGAAATGTTCTTGGTAGCAGAGGTTCAGTTGTACCAATATTTCTTAAACAAAATAAAGTTAAAGATCCATTTACAATTACTAATAATAAAATGACAAGATTTAATATTACTTTAGAGGAAGCGGTAAAATTTGTAATTAATTGTTTAAAAAATATGAAAGGAGGAGAAATATTTGTTCCAAAAATTCCGTCTTATAAAATTTTAGATGTTGTGAAAGCAATTAATCCCAAAAAAAAAATTAAGTACATTGGACTTAGACCTGGAGAAAAAATACATGAGGAGATGATATCAGAAACAGATGCGATAAATACAATGGAATTTAAAAATTATTTTGTAATATATCCCTCTTACAAAAAGATGAAAAATTTAAAAAAAATTTCAAGTTATTCTAGTAAAAACAATAGACATTTTTTATCTAGTAATGAAATTAAAAGATTAATCAAAAAAAATTATAATTCTTTTGAATTAGAAAATTAATGATAAATTATGGAAAGCAATTCGTTGATGACGATGATATAAAAAGTGTAATTAAAGTTTTAAAAAGTAATTTTTTAACCCAAGGTCCATTAGTAAAAAAGTTTGAAAGACAGTTACAGAAAAAATTAATATCAAAATATGCAATATGCGTCTCATCAGGATCTGGGGCTCTTCACATTGTTGCTAAATCTTTAAATTTAAAAAAAGGTGATAAAGTAATATCTTCGCCAATAACATTTTTGGCAGGAATTGCTGGAGCAATTCACTGTGGAGCATATCCCGAATTTGTAGATATTGATAAAAATACTTACAATATAGATACTAATAAATTAGAGGATAAATTAAAAAAACAAAAGAGAGTTAAGGCTGCAATCATTACTGATTTTGCGGGTCAACCTTCTGATTGGGAAGATCTATATTATCTAAAAAAAAAATATAATATAATTTTAATTAATGACAATTGCCATTCTATAGGGGCAACATATAAAAATAATATTGGATATGCATTAAAGTATTCAGATGTTTCTTGTTTAAGTTTTCATCCAGTTAAACACATAACTACTGGTGAAGGTGGTGCAATTTTAACAAACAATAAAAAACTATCCCTACAATATGAATTATATAGATCACATGGTATTCAAAGAAATTATAGAAATTCTCATGAACCTTGGGTTTATAAAGTTGATAATTTAGGCTTTAACTATAGACTTAGCGATATAAATGCTGGATTAGGTATATCCCAGTTGAATAAATTAGATAAATTTATTTCCTTTAGAAAAAAAATTGCCAATGCTTACTTTAAAAAACTTCAAAATATTGAGGAATTAAAATTGCCATATTTAAATAAAGATAGAACACATTCATATCATCTTTATGTTTTGAGGATTAATTTTAAAAAAATAAATAAAAAAAAAAAGGATTTATTTAAAATTTTTGCAAAGAACGGAATTAAACTTCAAGTCCATTATATACCAATTTTTTTACAACCTTACTTTAAAAAAAATTTTAATATAAACTATAAAAACTTTCCCAATTCGATGAATTACTATGATGAAGCTTTTTCTATACCAATTTATTACGGATTAAAGAATAATGTGATAAACAAGGTGGAAAAAATATTAAAAAATTTTTTAAAATAGGATGACTTTTTTTATAGCTGAGATTTGTTCAAATCATTTAAACAATTTAAATAGATCTAAAAAAATAATTGATGAAGCAAAAAGAATTGGATGTAATGCTGTTAAGTTTCAATTATTTAAATCAGATAAATTATTTGCACCTGAAATATTGAAAAAGAGTAAATCCCATAAAAAAATAAAATCTTTAGAACTTTCAAAAAAAATAATCCCAGCTTTATCAAAATATACCAAAAAAAAGGGGATGTTATTTGGATGCACACCTTTTGATTTGGGAGCAGTAGATTATTTAAAGGATTTTGTAGATTTTTACAAAATTGGTTCTTATGAATTATTAAGATCAGATATTTTTGAAAATTGCATTAAATATAATAAAAAAATAATATTTTCTACAGGTATGTCAACAGAAATTGAACTTAATAATATTTTAAAAATTTTTAAAAAAAAAAAATTTTATAAATTTTCAATTTTAAGGTGCATAAGTAATTATCCTACAAAAATTGAAAATACCAATTTAAAGTCAATTGACACATTAAGAAAATTATTAAAAAAAAAATTTAAAAACAAGAACATTAAAGTTGGTTGGTCAGATCACTCAAAAAATTTGGGAGTTATTTTAAAATCGATTTACAAATATAATTCTGAAATAATAGAGTTTCATCTTGATTTAGATGGTAAAGGTCCGGAATTTAAAGGAGGGCATTGTTGGTTGCCTAATGAAATTCAAGATGTAATCAAATTAGCAAAAGATGGACATAAGTTTGATGGAAATGGAAGAATAAATTATCAAAAATCTGAAAAAAATGAGAGAAATTGGAGATCAGATCCTAGAGATGGTTTAAGACCAATTTTAAGTGAGAGAAGAAAATTTAGTTAAATTTGATTTAAATTTATGAATCTTTTTAAACCAAGTTCAAAAAAAATATTCAAAAATTTTTTGGCTCAAAATTTTACAGAAATAAAAAAAAAACATAAAAATGACAATGTAATATTGGTAGAGTTCCATGCCTGGAGCTCTCATCATATCTGTTATTCGTATTTAATTGATCAGCTTAAAAAAAAATATTCATGTCAAGTAATAGGCTATGAAGGGTATACTTTAATTTCCAGTCCTATTTTACATTCACCATTACAAAAATTTAAATGGAATTTTGGTAAAACATTAGGCATAAATAATTTTGGTATATATAAGGAAATGGGAATAGAATCTTTTATCAAGCCTGAGAAATCAAGTCATATAGATATAGAATTTCATAAATTTTTAAAAAAAAAAATTTATTTCAGAAATAATTATGATCTCGTAAATTTTAAATTTAAAAATGTTTGGATTGGAGACTTAATTTATGACACTTATTTAAAAGTTAAAAATAAACCAACTATAGATATTAAAAGCAAAGATTTTGAAGATTTTTTTTTAGAAGCTATTTATGTTTTTTTATATTGGTACAATTATTTCAAAAAAAATAATGTTAAAGCAGTTTTAGTGAGCCATTCAACTTATTTATATGGAATAGTTGTCAGGATCGCTGCTTTATTTTCCGCTGTAGTTTACAAGCCAACATTTAATACAATATATAAGATTAAGAAAAAAAATTACACAATTGGTGATGAATTCTTTACATTTAAACATAAGTTTAAAAAATTATCAAAGAATTTAAAAAATTCTGGTATTAAAAAAGCCAAAAAAGAAATTTCACTTATGTTTGAAGGTAAAAGAAAGTTTGGACTGGGTTATAATTATAAAAAAAAATCAAATTATAAAAATAACTCAAATAAAATAAAAGTAATGGTAGCAATGCATAATTTTTATGATAGTCCTCATGTATTCGGAAAGATGTTATTTCCAGACTTTTATCTTTGGTTAAAACACATAGTTAATTTGAGTCTTAAAACAAATTATCAATGGTATTTTAAAATGCATCCAGAAAATGGATTAAATGATTATATGTTTATAAAATCTATTTTAAAAAAAAACAAAAATATAAAAATTATCTCTAATAAAACAAATCAAAATGAAATTATTTCTATGGGAATTAATTATGTCTTAACTTGCTTTGGATCAATTGGTTTTGAATATGCATATAAGGGTATAACAGTAATTAATGCATGCATAAGGAATCCTCATGCGGGATATAGTTTCACTCATAACCCCAAATCAGTTAAAGAATTTAATAAAATCATTTTAAACTTAAAAAAATATACCCTAAAACCAAATAAGAAAGAGATTATAGAATTTTTTTTCATGAGAAGATTTCATTTAAAGATTAACTGGCTTTTAATTAATACAAAAAAAATTGCATCTGGATTTGGTTGGAAAAAAGAAGCCCATAGGCCAAAAATGTATAAAATATGGGCAAGTAATTTTGATAAAAAAAAACATGTAAAA
>CACJSX010000039.1 GCA_902596185.1 uncultured Pelagibacteraceae bacterium | reverse complement strand
TTTATAAATTGAATCTTCTCTAACTCACTTTGAAAGTTACATTTTATATTCTTTATCAAATGTTTGCTGATATCATTATTTCCTTTGCAACCAATTATTTTAATATGATTTTTATTTTCTTTTTTTAATTTGTTTAAAAAAATATGTTTGCCACTCCATATTTTTAGAATTTTTTTTTTACATAAATTTGTAATAAATTTCTTAAATTGTATTGATTTTGGAGAAATATATTGAGCTCCATGGTCAAATCCTTTTGACTTATTTAATCTTTTAAAGGAAGATCTGCCACCTGGACCTCGAGCTTTATCGTAAATATGTACAGAATTTTTTTTGCTCAAAAGATTAGCTATTGTCGCTCCTGAAATTCCAGAGCCTATTACACAATAACTGCTCATTTTCCTGCAACAGTCATACCTTCTATCATCATAGTTGGTGAATTAACTGAATATTCGAATTCTAAATCATTAGCTAAAGTTATATTTTTAAACATATCCTTAAAATTACCAGCAATTGTTATTTCATTAACAGGATATTTAAATTCTCCGTCTTCAACCAAAAAACCAGTCGCCCCTACTGAATAATCTCCTGTTACAAGATTAGATCCGTGACCAATAGTTTCAGTAATATAAAGACTTTTTGAATTTTTTTTCAGAAGATCTTCATAGCTTATATTTCCATTTTCAAAATATAAATTAGTAGTTCCACCACTTCTTCCATTTGATTGTAAATTTATTTTTTTTCCATTGTAAGTGTCAACAAGGTAATTTTTAAGTATTCCATTCTCTATAAGTTGTAATGTATTAGAGTTTACGCCCTCTGAATCAAAATTTTGAGAACCCATTCCTTTAATTATATCTGGTTTATCAATTACATTTATCGAATTGACAAAAACCTGTTGATCCATTTTATCCTTTAAAAATGAAGTACCTCTTGCAATTGCAGAGGCAGATATTGCACTTGCAAAAACACTTAACATTCCTTTTGAAATTCTTTTATCAAAAATTATGCTTATCTTCTCGCTTCCAATTTTGTTAGGGCTCAATTTTCTAATAGTTTGCTCGGCAGCTTTATTTCCAAGATCTGATGCTTGCTTAATATCAGATAAATGACGTTTGCTAGAAAATTCATAGTCTCTTTCCATGCTATTTTCATCTTTTGCAACTGCTACACAAGAAGTAGTAAAAGAAGAAGTTTTATAACCGTCACAAAAACCGTCACTATTAGCTAATATAAAATTTGATTTATTTTCAGTAAAACTAGATTCTGTATTTATAATTTGCTTATTTGATGAAGCAGCCTCCTCTAAATCTTTTAAATATTTTATTTTTTTATCGTTTTCAAATCTTGTTTCATCATACAAATTAAGGCTACTAATTTGTTTGGCTAATAAATTTTTATCAGGCAAAGAATTAAATTCATCCTCTGGTGTAATTTTTGTAGTTTCAAAGCACTTTTCAATTAAAGTTTTTATATTTTCATCTAGTAAATTTGATGATGAAATTGATGATCTTCTTTTACCTAAATAAGTTTCTATACTTAATGCCAATCCATCTGATCTATCTGAGGCTTCTAGGGATTTATTTCTAAAATTAACTGTTTCTGAAATTGAGTGACCAACTGTAACACTTGCATCAGTTGCTCCCATTTTTTTTGCCAAATCTAAACAATATGAAGCTTTAGATTTTAGAAATTCTTGATCCTTAACCATAATTAAAGTTTTGTTCCACCAACTGTCATTTTATCAATTAAAATTGAAGGTTGAGCGACTCCCACAGGAACTCCTTGTCCTGCCTTTCCACAAGTTCCTATGCCTGGGTCTAACATCATATCATTTCCTACCATCGATACTTCTTTAAGTATTGATGGTCCATCACCAATAAGTGTTGCGCCTTTAATTGGAGATCCAATTTTACCATTATTTATTTCGTAAGCCTCAGTACAATTAAATACAAATTTTCCAGATGTAATATCCACCTGGCCACCTCCAAAACTTACTGCAAAAATTCCTTTATCAACAGATTTGATCATTTCGTCTTGAGTTTGATTTCCACTTAACATCATTGTATTTCTCATTCTTGGTAACACGATATGTCTATAATTTTCTCTTCTTCCAGACCCAGTGGATCTTGTATTCATTAATCTTGCGTTATGCCTGTCCTGCATAAAATTTTTAAGAATACCGTTTTCAATTAAAACTGTTCGCTCAGTTGGTGTTCCCTCATCATCAATTGTTAAACTACCTCTTCTATTATCTATCGTACCGTCATCAACAATTGTTACTCCCTCACTTGCAACTTTTTCACCCATAAGATTATGAAATGCTGATGTTTTTTTTCTATTAAAATCTCCTTCAAGACCATGACCGATTGCTTCATGAATTAATATAGCTGGCCAACCAGGTCCTAAAACTACTTTCATCTCACCAGCAGGTGCTGGTTTACTTTCTAAATTTACTGATGCTATCCTAAAAGCCTCTTCACAAACATTTTTCCAATTGTCATTTTTTAAATAGTCATCATAAGATTGTCTGCCACCAATTCCATATACACCTGTTTCTTTTCTTCCATTTTTTTCTAACATCACAGACACATTAAATCTAATTAATGGACGTACATCAGTAAGCGACTCTCCACCTGATCGAATAATCTCTATTGATTTTTGTTCACCAGCAAAACTAGCTGTCACTTGTTTTACTGATCCATCTTTTTTTCTTAAAAATTCATTTACTTTATTTAAGACTTCTAATTTTGAATTTAACGTTTTTTGTTCAATTGGATTAATATCTTTATAAAATTTTTTATTAGATTTTGGAATTTCATGATTGTATGTGCCTTTAATTGATTTCAGAGTTGATTTAAGATTTTCTGAAGAATTTTTTAATGAGTCTTTTGATATTTCATTTGAATATGAATAAGCAACAACCTCGTTTGAGATAGCCCTAAAACCAAATCCCAAATCAGAGCTGTAGTTTGAGCTTTTTATTTTGTTATCATCTAGCAAAATTGACTCTGATTTAGACTCCTCTAGATAAAGCTCGCCATCATCACAATTGTTAAGTGTTTCAGATACTAATTTATCTGCATCTTGTCTTGTTAAATCTGATTTATTAAAGAAATTACTCATTCACCTTAAATAGTAGTTTGTTGATAATTTTCAACTGATCATTTTACGCATGTACAATTTCTTACTTAAAGTTAATTATTATTAAATGAAAGTATATTTTAATAATTCTTGTAAAATCTGTAGATCGGAAATTAACTTATATAAAAAAGAAAATATCAAGGATATTGATTGGATAGATATAACTAATAATTCGGATGCTGAAAAAGAAACATCAAGAAATGATAGAGAATTGTTAAGAAGACTACATGTTAAAGAAAACGGTAAAATTATTCAGGGGGCAGAGGCATTTCTTTATGTTTGGAAAAAAATTCCAAAATATAAATTTTTATATAAATTTTTTAAACTACCAATAATTTTCACAATCTTTAAATATGGTTATGAAATGGTTGCCTTTTTTTTATATTTGAAAAATAAAAAACAACTCAAAAACTAAGTTAAGAAAAATATTAAAAATTCACTAAGTAAAGACATAGATAACAAGAACATTATTAATAAAATTGAGTACATTAGAGTTATAACTCTATTTCTTTTTCTTCTCAGTCTAACAAAAGTTTTATCATCAAGATCTGAGATATCTCTTTCACCTATAACTGGATAATCATAACTCCATCGCCATGTAGATTGGCCTAATCTAGAGTCGAGACTGTTAAAATATCTTATCCATGCAAGAACATATCTAAATACTAAATATAAAATTATCATTAATGCAGATGAAAATAACATTCTTAATGATACTTAATTATGTATGATAATTTAATTGATATTTTTGGCTCTTTTTCTTGCGATTAACTGCGTAAGAGCATCAACCATAGTATCTGAGGCCTTAAATATTTCATTATTTTTAAACTCATGAGAAATATTTTTTTCTGGGTTAGTTTTATCTTCAATAACTATTCCTTCATCTGGTGAATTATTTTTTATATAAATTAATAAAAGCCATTCATCATCTGAGGCTTCGTCCCATTTAACAAATATTTCTCCTGTTTCAAATCTTCTATCTATGCATCTAAAGATAGACATATGTCTTGTTATGTGTCTTTTATTTAATTGAAATACTAAACTGCTAGCACTTCTGTAAAAACTTTCGAGAGCAAACTCAATTTTCTGCCTAGCTAAAGTATATTCTTTTTCTTTTTGTAAAAGTGTTTCTCTATCTTCATCTCCTTGAATTTTTACTCCTAAGGCCTCTACTCTTTCCCTAATCTTTTGATCTCTAATAATTCGGTATTTTTCTTTTAGTTTTTTTATTCTTTGTTGTAAGCCAGCATAATCTTCTCTCTTTTCTCTTAAAGAAATTTTTTCTAATTTCTCTAATTCTTTAACCTCTCTAACTCTAAACTTTTCAATTTGCTTATCTAATTTTAATTGTTGTAAAAATTGCTTTTGTTTCTCTGCTTGTTCAATTCTTAAAAGAGCCTGTTCTTTTCTTAAGAATAATTTTATTTCTTTTGTTCTTTGTTTTTCTAATCTAATTTCATCTT
>CACJSX010000038.1 GCA_902596185.1 uncultured Pelagibacteraceae bacterium | reverse complement strand
TGTCAGATCTACATTTTTCTTTAAGTTTTCTCTCAACCAATCGTCTATTTCCATAACTTAGCATGTCGATAAAATCTATAATTATTAAGCCAGACAAATCTCTTATTTTTATTTGTCTAGCAATTTCTTCTGTAGCCTCAATATTTGTATCTAAAGCAGTACTTTCAACATTTTTTCCTTTTATTGAACTTCCAGAATTTATATCAATTGATACTAAAGCCTCTGTTGGGTTAATGACTAAATATCCTCCTGACTTTAGTTTAATTTCGGAGTCAAAAATTTGATTTAATTTTTGTTCAATGTTTTCTTGTATAAATAATGGAATTTTTCCTCTATATTTTTTTACTTTTCTGACATTTGATGGCATCATTGTTTTAATGAATGATTGAGCTTTTTTATAACCCTCGTTACCCTCTACAATTATATTTTGGGTATTTTCGTCAAACATATCTCTTAAAGTTCTTTTAATAATTTCACTTTCTTGATGTATTAAAGAGGGAGCAATAGAGTTAATTGCATTTTCTTTTATTTGACCCCAGGTATCAATCAAAGTTGTTAAATCATTATTAATTTCATTTTTGGTTTTATTACTTCCAGCAGTTCTAACGATTAATCCCATCTCCTTAGGAATTTCAATTTCATTTAAAATTGTTCTAATTTTTTTTCTATCAGCAGGATTAAATATTTTTCTTGATATGCCTCCTCCTTTAGGAGTATTTGGCATTAATACTATATATTTACCAGCAATAGAAATAAAAGTACTTAATGCAGCACCTTTTTGACCTCTTTCATCTTTAATAACTTGTACAAGAATTACCTGATTAGGTTTAATTACTTCCTGAATTTTATACCTTTTAAATTTAAATCTATGCTCCTTTTTTTTTTCTTTTACTTCATTTAAATTTTCTTTTTCATTAATATTTTGTTTATCACTTAAATCTTCTTCTGTTTGTTCTTCGGATATCTTTTCTATAGGATCATCAATTTCTAGTTTTCCTTCTGCAATATTTTCTTCTTCTTTAGCCTCAACTTCTTTTGAAAGTTCAACTCTAGCCTTTTCTTCTTCTTCCTTTATTTTTTCTAAATCCGCTTTCGGTATTTGATAATAATCCGATTGAATATCGTTAAAAGATAAGAACCCATGTCTCTCTCTTCCAAAATCAATAAAAGCTGCTTGTAAAGAAGGCTCAATCCTGCTCACTTTACCTAAATAAATATTGTTTTTAATTAAGTTGTTTTTTAGACCTTCGTACTCGTAATCTTCAATATTATCACCTGATTTAAGAACAACTCTAGTTTCATTAGGATGCGAAGCATCGATATATAAATTTTTTTCCATAATTTTGTAAATGTTAATTTCATTAATAATTTAAGTATTTAAAATTTTGTTTAATTTTCATGCCATATCTTTAACAAATTCCAGGTTATAATGGAATTAAAATGAATAAATTTTTAAAAAAAATCTTTATTTTAATTACGTCTTCTATTCTTTTATCAGGTATTTTGATAATAAGCATCTTATGGACTTACTCTAACGATTTACCTGATTATAAATTTTTAAAAAATTATAAACCTCCTGTTTCCAGTAAAGTTTATTCTGGCAATGGTGAATTAGTGGCTGATTTTTCTCAAGAAAAAAGAGTATTTGTTCCGTTTAATTCAATTCCAAAAAATGTAATTAATGCGTTTTTATCCGCTGAAGATAAAAATTTTTTCAAACATCCAGGTGTTGACGCTAAAGGTGTTATTAGAGCTGTGATAAATAATGTTTCAAATATTTTATCATCCAAAAGACTAGAGGGAGCATCTACAATTACTCAGCAGGTAGCAAAAAATTTTTTACTGACAAATGAAGTAAGTATAAATAGGAAAATTAAAGAAGCAATTCTAGCTTTTAGAATAGAGAGAGCTTTATCTAAAGAAAGAATTCTGGAACTTTATTTAAACCAAATTTATCTTGGAAGTGGAGCATATGGAGTAGCCGCTGCAAGCTTAGAATATTTCGATAAATCTATTAAAGATTTAAATTACTCAGAAGCTGCTTTATTAGCAGCTTTGCCAAAAGCACCTAGCAGATATAATCCGTATAGAGATCCAGATGTAGCGAAATTTAGAAGAAATTTAGTTTTAAAAAATTTATTAGAAAACAATTATTTACCATTAGAATGGTATGAAAAACTTGCAAATGAGGAAATAACTTTAAAAAAAAGTAGAAAAATTTTTTTAGAAGATGCTCAATATTTTATTGAAGATGTGAGAAAGAGCGTAATTGAAACTTTGACATATGATAAAGTTTACAAGCAAGGTTTTAATATTAACACTCCAATAGATTTAAATTTACAAACAATCGCAACAAAATCCCTTAGAGATGGATTGATAGCATATGATAAAAGAAAGGGATGGAGAGGACCACTTACTAACAAGATTTATAATTCAGAATGGAAAAAAGATTTAGAAAAGTATAAATTAGAAAATTCAATTAATTGGAAATTAGCAATAGTTAAAAAAGTAGATAAATTTTTAGCAGAAATAGAAACAGAAGATAATATCAAAGGTGTTATAGAATATCAGAGTATTTCTTGGACAAAGAAAGAATTTTATAAGTTATTAAAACCTGGTGATGTTATTTATGTTAAAAAAATTAATGAGAATATTTATAATTTAAAACAACTACCAAAGGTAAATGGTGGAATTGTGGTTATGGATCCATTTACGGGAAGAGTTTTAGCACTAAGTGGTGGTTTTAGTTTCAAGCAAAGTGAGTTTAACAGAGCCACTCAAGCTAAAAGACAGCCTGGATCAGCTTTTAAACCATTTGTTTATGCATTAGCTTTAGAAAATAATTTCACACCCATATCATTAGTACTAGATGCACCACTAGTTTTAGACCAAGGAGATGATTTAAAAATGTGGAAACCAGAAAATTATGGAAAGAAATTTTATGGGCCATCGACTTTAAGGGTAGGCTTGGAGAAATCTAGAAATTTAATGACAGTAAGAATAGCCCAAAATCTCGGTGTAGAGAAAATAGTTGATTTTTCAAAATCATTAAAAATTTATGATAATCCAGAAGAACTTTTATCTATCTCTTTGGGATCTGCTGAAACAACTTTATTAAAACTTACATCTGCTTATTCAGTTTTTGTTAATGGAGGAAAACTTATTGAACCAATACTGATAGATAGAATTCAAGACAGTGAGGGAAATACTATTTTTAATAATGATAAAAGAAAATGTACTAATTGTGATCAAATTTCTTATTTAACCAACGATTATCCAGAGATTAAAAGTAACCATAATCAAATTTTTTCTCCAGAAACAGCTTTTCAAATGACATCAATTTTAGAAGGAGTTGTTGAAAGAGGCACAGCTAAAAAACTAAAAGACTTAAATTTAAATATTGCAGGTAAAACCGGAACAACAAATAAAAATACAGATACTTGGTTTATAGGTTTTACTTCAAATTTGCTAGTTGGAGTTTATGTTGGCTCTGATAATCCAGTTCCATTAGGAAAGTATGAAACAGGTTCTAAAACTGCTTTGCCAATATTCAAAAGTTTTATAAGTGATTCAGTAAACAAATATGATGCAAGACCATTTAAGGCCGCTAAAGGAACAGTAATGATGGTTGTTGACCCTTTAACAGGTCAAAAAGCAAAATTTAACTCAAAGAATACTATTATTGAGGTTTTTAAAAAAGAAAATGTTGTTGATGGAAAAGTACTTTTTACAAATTCAGATAGATTAGATTCAAATAATATATTAAAGTTTTATTAATGGATAATAATTATCAAAATTTTAAAGATGAGGTTGAAAAGATAAATCAAAAAATACAGGAGTATCTTTGAAAAAAACAATATCTATTCAAAACTGCAATCTTTAAATTCACAAATGCTGAATGCCAATTTTTGGCAAGATAAAAATAATTCTCAAAAAGTAATCAAGGAAAAGAAATTTTATGAAGATTTAACTAATTCTTTAAATGATAATATTAAAAAACTAAAAGATTTAGATGACTTGTATCGACTGGCGCTTGAAGAAGAAAATTTACAAGTTCAAAAAGAAGTTCTACAAAATTTTAAAGACTTAAGAAGTGAAGTTAAAAAAAATGAAATTAAGTGTTTTTTATCTAATGAGGCTGACCCTTTAAATTGCTATGTAGAAATACATGCTGGTGCCGGAGGTACTGAAAGTCAAGATTGGGCAGATATGCTTAGAAGAATGTATTTAAAATGGTCTGATAAAAAAAATTTTAAATCAAGTTTAATAAGTGAGCATAAAGGTGATGAAGCTGGGATTAAATCAGCTACAATTAAAATAGATGGTGATTATGTTTTTGGTTGGTTAAAAAAAGAATCAGGAATACATAGATTAGTCCGAATATCTCCATTCGACTCTGGAGCAAGAAGGCACACAAGTTTTGCAAGTGTTTGGATTTATCCAGTTGTAGATGAAAATATAAATATAGAAATTTTAGAAAAAGATTTAAGAATAGACACCTACCGATCTAGTGGAGCAGGTGGCCAGCATGTTAATACTACTGATAGCGCAGTTAGAATAACACATATTCCATCAAAAATTGTTGTTCAATGTCAAAATGAAAGATCTCAACATAAAAATAAAGAAACATGCATGAATATGCTGAAAGCAAGATTGTATGATTATGAAATTAAAAAAAAAGAGGAAGAAAGTCAAAATGTTGAAAGTTCTAAATCTGAAA
>CACJSX010000037.1 GCA_902596185.1 uncultured Pelagibacteraceae bacterium | reverse complement strand
AGATTATCAATTTTATTTTTTTTTTGCATTAATCTTTTTAAATCTCCGTCAGTAAAAATTCCTTTAGTCAAAGCATTATTGTCAATAATTACAACAAACCCAAGTCGTTTAAGATTTATAATTTTTAAAACTTCTTTCATTGATTGATTTTCTTTAACAAATGGAATTCTTTTTTTTATGAGCATTAAATCGCTCGCTGTTTTAAGTTTATTTGCTAATGTACCTGACGGATGGAATTTTTTAAAATCGAACTTATTAAATTTTTTTTTCTTCATTAGTGCTATTGCGAGAGCATCACCAATTGATAACTGGGTGACGGTGCTCGATGTAGGAACTATTCCATCCCCAGACTCTTCAACTTCTGGAATAAATAATTTTATGTTAGAGGATTTGTAGAGTATTGAATTTTTATTTGATACTATTCCTATCAAAGTAATCTTATTTGATTTTGCATATTTAATTATATTTTTTAATTCAACAGTATTTCCTGAGTTACTAATTAGAATTAAAATATCATTCTTAGTAATTCTACCCAAATCTCCATGAGAGCAATCATTTGCAGATACCGTAAAAGATGGTGTTCCTACCGATGCTAAAGTAGCAGAGATTTTTGATGCAATTATTCCACTTTTCCCCACTCCACAAATAATTACTTTTGACTTACATTTAATAATTTTTTTTACAGCATCATTGAAAGAACTATTAATATGATTTTTTAATTTTTTTAGAGCTTTAACTTGTAAGTCTATTACTTTTTTTCCTATTATAACGCTTTCATTTTTCATAAATTAGTGAGACCAAATATCATCTTTAAAGAGAGCTAAATCAAGATCTACTCTAGTTTTCAAAAATTTTAAACAATTATGATAAAGATCTATTCTGTTCTCTCTTTCTAAAATTTTATTCAGTTCCTCATGTATTTTATGTAAATAAATCACATCATTTGCACAATATTTTAACTGTGCTGGAGTTAGTTGACCCCCAAAATCAGAGTTTTGAAATTGTTTGCTTATATCGATATTAATAAATTCTTTAATTAATGTTTTTAGAGAGTGCTGATCAGAGTATGATCTTGCTAATTTAGAAGCTATTTTGGTATCTAGAATATTATTTGTATCTGTTTTTAAATAATATTTAATATGCGCCATATCAGCTCTTCCATAATGAAATATTTTTTTTATTTTGTCGTCACTTAAAATTTTCACTAGATTTGGTGCATTATATGTATTTCTATCAAATTGAACTATATGAGCGTCAGAATTACCGGATGATATCTGTATCAAGCATAAAGGATCACGTCTGACATTTAGACCCATAAACTCACCATCTATAGCTAATACATTGCCTAATTTTAAATCATCTGGTAAGTCATTTTTGTAAAGATTAATATTATTATTCATTTTAAACATATATATATGAAAGCAAAAAATTGTCTAATTTTTGGTGGAAGTGGTCAGATTGGTCGTAACCTAATAAGAAAGCTCACAAAAAATAACTATAGAGTTACCGTTGTTACCAGAAATATTCATCAAAAAAGTTATATAATAAAAACCCAAGCTAATGCAGGCTATATTAATATTGTTGAGGCTAACATTTTTGATGAAAATAAAATAAGACAATTATTAAAAAATAGCGACATATGCATCAATCTTATAGGTATATTATTTGAGAAAAAAAAAGGAAATACTTTTAAAAATATACATACAATTTTTCCATCATTATTAGCAAGTCTTTGTAAAGAATACAAATTGAAACATTTTATACATTTGTCTGCCTTGGGTATAAATGATTCTATTGATTCAATTTATGCAAAAAGCAAACTAGAGGGAGAAAACAATGTTTTAAAAAATTTTCCTTTAGCAACTATTTTAAGACCATCGGTTGTTTTTTCGGTTGATGATAATTTTACCACTAATTTCATGACCTTATTAAATAGACTTCCTTTTTTTCCATTATATTACAAAGGTGAAACAAAATTTGCTCCGATACATTGTTCAGATTTAACAGATACTATTTATCATGTAATTTCAAAAAATATTTATTCAAATATTATTGAGTGTATTGGTCCCGAAGAAATAACTTTTAAACAGATAATTCAAAAACTACTTCAGTTAATCAATAAAAAAAGAATTTTATTACCGATACCTTTACCATTTGCAGAGTTTTCAGCTAGATTGCTTGAAAAAATGCCTAGTCCTTTATTGACAAGAGATCAATTAAAACTTTTAAAATATGACAATATTCAAACAGGAAAATATAAAACAAATTCAGACATTGGTGTACCTAGTATGAGGTTTTTTGATAAAGAAGTTAAAAAATATTGTTATATGTGGAAAGATGGCGGTCAGTTTTCAACAGAAAAATATTCAACTGAGTAATTTGAAAATAAACAAATTAAATTTTAGGCTGACTTAATTTTTTTTCCAATAAATTCTGGGACCTCATCTTTATCAATTTGATCATCTTTTTTATTTTTACTATCACGCGATTGATAACTGTATAGAAGATGGAGCTTGCAGTAACTAAAGTCTTTTAAGGAAGTTCTTCCACAAAAGTAAAAATCTTTTTCATTGGGGTGACCTATTGGATACTTACAATCGTTGTCGGTTAATTCTTCTAATTGTTTTGGATTCTCTGGCTCAAAATCTTTTTCAATAATTAATGATTTAAATTTACTTTTACGACCTCTTTTTGATTTTTGAGTATTTTTTTCACTAGTTGAGTTATCAAAATTTTGGTTTGATGTAGCAGATCTAGTCTTAATTTTAGCAGAAAGATTTAATCTATGAGCTTTTCCATTTGCGCTTATGCCCCTCTAAATTTTAGAGGGGCAAAATGCGCCCAATGACGGCATTACGTGAGATGCCGCCTATAATCTCCGCTATTTGTGAAGCAGTGTTGTCTCCTTTGCCCCATAATTCTCTCAATTTTTGTACCTTCTGTTCGTCCCAAGACATATCTATATATTGTGTTATAATTTTATAAAATGACAATATACTGTTATTAATTTAAATGAAACAATCAAAAAATATGAGTTATCAACAGAAATTTGCAAATTAAGTGTATGTATATTTTCAATCCCAACTTGTATTAATAATTAAACTTTATAAAACAATTTAAATTAATGAGTTATTTAGCAAAAAATTATAATAGAAAAAAAATTGCCTTTAAGCATGGAAAAGGAAGTTATCTTTTTTCAACTGATGGTAAAAAATATTTAGACATGCTGTCAGGTATAGCAGTTAATTCATTGGGCCATGCTCATCCAAAATTAGTTAAAACAATAAGAGATCAATCAAAAAAACTTTGGCATGTTTCTAATGCTTTTGAAATTCCTGAGGGAGAAAAATTGGCTAAAAAATTATGTCAAAAATCATTTGCTGATTATGTGATATTTCAAAATTCTGGGGCAGAGGCTACTGAAGCGGCTATTAAAGTTGCAAGAAGATATTTTTATTCAATCGGAAAACCCAATAAAACTAGAATTTTATGTATTAAAAACTCTTTTCACGGAAGAACTTTAGCAACTATTTTTGCAAGCGGGTCAAAAAAAATGACTGAGGGATTTGGTTATGTAGGAGGGTTTGATCATTTTGATTTTGGAGATCATAAATCATTAAAGAAAAAAATTAATAAAAATACAGCTGCAATTATGGTTGAAACGGTTCTAGGTGAGGGGGGCATTAAGGTAATTCCAGACTGGTGTTTAAAAGAATTAAGAAAATTATGTGATAAAAAAAAAATATTATTAATATTAGATGAGGTCCAGTGTGGAGTAGGAAGATCTGGGGATTTTTTTGCTTTTGAAAAATCTAAAGTAAAACCAGATATAGTACCAATCGCAAAAGGAATAGGTGGAGGTTTTCCTATTGGCGCAGTTCTTATGAATAAAAAGGTTGCTTCAGGTATGACCCCAGGTACGCATGGTTCAACTTTTGGTGGTAATCCGTTAGCTATGGCAGTGGGAAATACTGTAATGGATATAGTTTCTACTAAGAAATTCCTAAATAACGTAAAAAAATCCTCAAAATTTTTTTTTTCGAAATTGAATAAGTTAAAGGAAAAATACCCAAGTATTATTAAGGAGATAAGAGGAAGAGGTTTGCTAATTGGAATACAGCTTTATACAGATCAAACTAAGTTTATTAAAAAATTAATGGACAATAAATTATTAACTATCCGTGCAGCTGAAAATGTTGTTCGTATTTTACCTCCTTTAAATGTCAAAATAAAAGAAATAGATTTAGCATTAAAAATTATTGATAAAGTTTGCTCAGAAATAACATAATTATGAAACATTTCATAAATCTAAAAGATATACCTGCAAAAGATCTGAGAAAGATTATTGCTGATGCAAAGAAAAGAAAAGTTTTAAGAAAAAAACTAAGCACACTTGAGGTTGATAAAGGTGCTCCTTTAAAAGGAAAATTATTAATCCAAATGTTTGAAAAATCAAGTTTACGAACAAGATTAAGTTTTTATTTAGCTATTAAACAACTAGGTGGTGGTACTTTAACTCTAAGATCAAACGAACTTCATTTAGGTCAAGGGGGAGAAAGCATTGCTGATACTGCTAAGATTTTATCTACTTACGGCGATGGATTTATGCTTAGAACTGATAGCGATAAAAAGGTTGAAAATTTTGAAAAATATTTAACAATACCGGTAATTAATGGTTTAAGTCCCTCATCTCATCCAACACAGGTTTTATCAGATGTATTTACAGTTGAGGAAATAAAAAAGAAACCTATTTCAAAATTAAACATTTGTTGGATAGGTGACTCTAATAATGTTTTGGATAGTTTAATTGCTGCCTCAGTTAAATTTTCTTTCAAACTAAGTATTGGTTGCCCTAAAAAATTTGAACCAGGAAAAGCAGTTAGAGCATGGGTCAAAAGAAATAATAAAAAAATTTATATTTATAATGATGCTAAAAAAGCAGTAGCAGGCGCAGATGTAATTTTTTCTGACAAAGTTATTTCTTTAAATGACAAAGTTAATAAGAAGAAAAAAATACAAGCATTTAAAGATTTTAAAATTGATGAAAAATTAATGAGTTTTTCTAAAAAACAGGGAACAATATTTCTCCATTGTTTACCCCGTGGAGATGAAGTCAGTGATAATGTTTTCTTAGGTAAAAAATCACATGTATGGCAACAAGCACTCAATAGAGTTCATGTTCAAAAAAGTATTTTGTTATATTGTTTTGGAAAATTAAGGTAGCGGCAA
>CACJSX010000036.1 GCA_902596185.1 uncultured Pelagibacteraceae bacterium | reverse complement strand
TTGTTTTTAATTGTTGGTGGAGTTTTTTAATTTCTCTTCTCATCTCAACTCTTAATTTTGCATCTAGATTAGATAAAGGTTCATCAAATAAAAATATTCTGGGTTCTCTCACTAATGCTCTTCCAATAGCAACTCTTTGTCTTTGACCTCCAGACAATTGAGATGGTTTTCTTTCTAACAATTGATCAACTTGTAAAAATTTAGATACTTTCTCTAACTGTTGTTCAATTTTTTCTTTTGAAGTCTTTGCTTGTTTCAGACCAAAAATCATATTTTCTCTTACATTCATTGAAGGGTATAAAGCGTATGATTGGAAAACCATTGCAATATTTCTGTCTTTTGGCTCTACTTTACTGACATTGTAATCATCAATAAAAACGTTACCTTCATTGATTGTCTCTAACCCAGCAATAATATTTAATAATGTGGATTTTCCACATCCTGAGGGACCTAATAAAACTAAAAAATTTCCCTCATCTATCTCTAAATTGATTTTTCTTAATACTTCTGTAGACCCAAAATTTTTTGATAAATCTTCAATTTTTAATGTTTTCATTGTTATCCTTTCACTGCTCCTGAAGTTAATCCTCTAATAAAATATTTACCTGCTAAAACATACACAATAAGTGTTGGCACTCCTGCTATAATTGCTGATGCCATATCAACATTGTATTCTTTAACACTTGTACTAGATAAAACCATATTATTTAAAGCAACTTGAATTGGTGCTGCCTCACCAAATGAAAAGGTTGATCCAAATAAAAAGTCATTCCAAATTTGAGTAAACTGCCAAATAACTGTTACAACAATTATTGGTGCTGATATTGGAAGTAAAATTTTGAAAAATATTTTAAAAAATCCTGCTCCATCAATTCTTGCTGCTTTCACTAATTCTGTTGGAACTGACACGTAGTAATTTCTAAAAAATAAAGTGGTAAATGGAATTCCATAAACAGTATGAACTAAAACTAATCCAACAATAGAATTTGATATTCCTAATGCTCCTAAAGTTCTAGCCATTGGAAGTAATATTGCTTGAAAAGGTATAAAACATCCAAATAATAGAAATAAGAAAACCCAGCTATCACCTTTAAATCTCCATTTAGTTAAAACGTATCCTGTCATTGCTCCAATGAATGTCGAAAAAAATACTGCGGGTACGACCATCTTAATTGAATTCCAAAAATAAGGTTTTAAAAAAGTATCTCCTGCTCCATATCCTCTTCCTCCCCAAGCAACAGCCCAAGAGTCAAAATTTAATCCACTCGGCCAAGACAAAAGTGTTCCTTGACGAATTTCTTCCATCGTTTTTAATGAAGTTACAACCATTACATATAATGGAAAAATAAAATAAGAAGCAAATAGAATTAAAACAAAATACAAAAACCATCTTAAAAACATATTTGTGTATTTTGATTTTTGCTCAAGCTGTTGGTAAGAAGATGATTTTAAATTATCTTGCATTTTCTCTCCTTAATTCTGAATATAAATATGGAATAATGACTGCGGCTACGGCCATAAACATCATCATCGCACTTGCTGCAGATAATCCAACCTGACTTTTGTGAAATGCTGCTTGTGTCATAAATAAAGCAGGCATCGTTGTTGAGATACCTGGCCCACCTTGAGTCAAAGCAACAATCAAATCATAACTTTTAATTGAGATATGGACTAAAATTACAAAACTTGTAAAGAATACTGGTCTCATCATTGGTAATAATATTCTCCAATAAACTGTAAATAAACCAGCGCCATCAATTTTTGCAGCTTTGACGATTTCATCCTCAACAGATCTTAATCCCGCTAGAAATAATGCCATAACAAATCCTGCAGATTGCCAAACACCTGCTATAACTATGGTGTAGATTGCCATTTCCCTGTTAACCAGCCAATCAAAAGTAAAGTTCTCAAAACCCCAATCAATAAACATTTTTTGAATTCCAAGAGTTGGGTTTAAAATCCATTTCCAAGCGGTACCTGTTACAATAAATGATAAGGCCATTGGGTATAGATATATTGTTCTTAAAACCCCTTCTGCTCTTATTTTTTGATCTAAAAAAATTGCTAAAATTATCCCAATGACAATACAAAAAATTAAAAATAAAGCCGTGAAAACAAGCAAATTATCTACTGATATAAGCCATTTTCGTGATGCCCATAACTTTTCATACTGCCCGAAACCCCACAATTCATATTTGGGTAAAATTTTAGAGTTAGTAAAAGATATATATAAAGTCCAAAGTACAAAGCCATATACAAACCAACCTATTAATCCAACAGCAGGAGCCATTACAATTTTAGGTAAATTTTTTTCTAACCACTTGAACATTATAAATATTTTTTATTTAAGATTTGAAAAAAAGGCCACTTAATCAAAAGTGGCCTTTTAATTTTTATGTACTACATATTAGCTAAAACTGAGTCAGCTAAAGCATTAGCAGCATCTACAGATGACATATCAGAGTTAAAGTGCTCTGTGATGATATCTTGTAGGGCAGCTTTCATAGTATTACCTTGAGCCATACCGTGAGCAAAGCTTGGAACTAATCCACCGCTTGCACCTGCAGTTTTAATATCTGCATTAGATGTTTTTGCACATTTGTCAAATTCATCCATTGATACGTCTAAACGAGCCGGGATAGAACCTTTGTATAGGTTAAAAACTTTTTGGAAGTTTTTACCCATCATAAGCTTAGCTAGTAACTTTTGACCAGCTTGTTTATCTGGATCGCTAGATTTGTAAAAGATAAAACTATCTACGTTATATAAGTATCCATTGTTTGAAGGAGTAGCAGCACAGTAGTAATCTACACCTGGAACTTTTCCAGCAGCTGTAAATTCACCTTTTGCCCAGTCACCCATAATTTGGAAACCAGCTTTACCTTCAATAACCATACCAGTAGCAACGTTCCAGTCTCTTCCTGGACTACCTTCGTCAGTAAAACCTTGTAGTTTTCTCATTTGATCAAAAACTTTAACTGTTGTTTCACTTCTTAAACAGCTTTCTTTAAGATCTACATAACAATTTTTGTAGTAGTTATTTCCACCGATACCCATAGCAACTGCTTCAAATACTGTAGCATCTTGCCAAGCTTGACCACCATGTGCAAATGGAATAATGCCAGCAGCTTGTAATTTTTCAGCAGCTGTATTTAACTCATCCCAAGTAGTTGGAACTGAAATACCGTTTGCATCAAATACAGCTTTGTTTGCCCACATCCAGTCAATTCTGTGAATGTTTACTGGAGCAGCACAATAAGGTCCGCTGTTGTTTTCACACTTGTGAATAGCTGCAATCATTGGGTCTAATAAATTGTCCCAACCTTCTGCTTTAGCAACTTCATCAATGTTATATGGAGCTACAACGCCTTCTTGGTCATACTCTTGAATTGTAGGTCCTTTAATTTGTGATGCTGATGGAGGATCTCCAGCAACAATTCTTGCTTTTAGTGCAACGTTAGCAGCGTCTCCACCACCACCTGTTACAGGCATGTCCATCCATTCACCACCGTTTGCAGCGAAATCATCTTTTAAAACTTTAAGTGCAGCAGCTTCACCACCTGAAGTCCACCAGTGCAAAACTTCGATCTTTGGTCCTGCTATTGATGAAGTAGATGTGAACGCTAATGTAATTAAAGCGATTATTAGTTTTTTCATATCTTCCTCTTTATTAGTTAACTAGTTTTTATATTCGAAACTATAAGTAGATTAAGGGTCAATTGATAATTAAAAAATAAATTGCAACTTGAAATTGTAATTGTTTTTTTTAAAAATTGATTAATTTTTTCTCAACTTCAAAATATTTTAGATTTTATGATCTCAACTAAAAGTTGAAACATTAATATGTCGCGCTTCTTCCTAATCTTGCTGCACCTCTTACGCCACTTGCATCACCATACTTAGGCTTTAAAAAAACTCCCTCGTACTCTTTCCCTATAACAAATTTTTTTACCATAGACTCTATTTCACTTAAGAAATCGATCTCATTAGACACACCGCCACCAAAAATAAAAGCATCAGGATCTAAAATATTAATTATACTTGATAAAGACATAGCTAAGTTTACCTTAAAATCGTCTATAAATCTTTCTGCATCTAAATCGTGTTTTCTATTTAACTCAAATATCTCACTTGTTTTTAAATTTTTACCATAAATTTTATTGAACCTTTTTGCTAAACCTAAACCAGAAATGAAGCTTTCTATTTCGGCTTCTCTTGCATTGTTAGAGTCAAAATTTTCTTTCTTAGCTGCAAAATAAGGAATTTGATTATGACCCCATTCACCAGCAACTCCATTTGGTCCACTTACAATTTGCTTATCTATTACAAGACCTCCACCAGCACCCGAACCTAAAATAATTCCATAAACTATCTTATAGTGTTTTCCTGAACCATCGATAGCCTCTGATAAAGCAAAACAATTTGCATCGTTTTCACAAAACACTTCTTTTCCAAGTGCTTTACGTAAATCATTTTGAAAAGGTTTTTTTTCTAACCAATAACAATTTGGTGCATTTTTAACTAATCCAGTTTGAGGTGAGTGAATACCTGGATGACAAACTCCTATAGGTAGATCTCTTTGAAATTCTTTCTCTAATTTATTACTTAAATCTTTAATTGTTGATATAATTGATAAATAATCTTTTGGGCAATTTGTTCTTGATCTATGTTTTTCATTTCCATTTTCTTCTAAAACCACACTCTCTATTTTAGTTGCACCTACATCAATACCAATTTGCATAACTAATATGTGGCTCTACCACCACTTAAATCAAAAACTGCTGCAGTTGAAAAAGAATTCTCTTCACTAGCTAACCAGGTTACTAATGATGCTAATTCTTCAACCTTTGCAAATTTATTTCTTGGAATTTTTGATAACATATAATTGATATGTTCTTCTGTCATTTGATCAAAAATTCTTGTTTTAGCTGCCGCCGGTGTTACACAATTGACAGCTATATTTTTTTGCGCAAGCTCTTTACCTAGAGATTTTGTTAAACCTATAACGCCTGCCTTAGATGTACTGTATGCACTTGCATTAGGATTTCCTTCTTTTCCAGCGATAGATGCTATATTTACTATCCTCCCATAGTCGTTCTTTAACATGAAAGGAACAACCGCTTTGCAACAATAGAAAACAGAATTTAAATTTAAGTTCATTACTTTTTTCCATTCATCTAAAGGATATTCGGCCACTGTAGTGTTCATGCCAGCAATACCTGCGTTGTTAACAAAAATATCTATTTTTCCATGTTTTTTTTCTATTTCTTCTAAATTTTTATTTACTATTTCAAAATTAGTTACGTCTACGATTTGATGGCTTAAGTGTTCTGATTTTACTTTATCAATCGCCT
>CACJSX010000035.1 GCA_902596185.1 uncultured Pelagibacteraceae bacterium | reverse complement strand
ACTTTAATTGTCATGTCTTACCACGTATCAACTTTTTTGATTTATTTGCTATATTTGAAGCCACTAGTCCAAAAAAATTAAAAATATCTTTATAAGGTGCACTTTTGCCAAACTCATCGATACCAAAGGTTATACCAGAACTACCAACGTATTGTTTCCAATAACCACTGGATCCAGCTTCTATAGAAATTTTGAATTTAGTTTCATTAAGAATTTTATTTTTATAGGAATTTGATTGTAAGTTGAAAAGTTCCATACAGGGCATTGAGATTACCTTAGAGTATATTTTATCTTTGGCTAATTTATGACTTGTTTCAATTGCTAAATTTACTTCCGAACCGCTTGCAATTATTGTTAAATTTATTTTTTTATTAGTTCTTAAAACTTCGTAAGCTCCTAACGAACATTTATTTATTTTGGAAGCTGTTTTTCTGACTGGATTTAAGTTTTGCCTTGTCAAAGATAAAATACTCGGAGTTTTTGATGTTTTTAATGCATGCTCCCAACATTCGATTGTCTCAACTCTATCTGCAGGTCTAAAAACGTTTAAATTTGGAATGGACCGTAAACCTGAAAGTTGTTCTATCGGTTGATGAGTTGGTCCATCTTCTCCAAGACCTATAGAGTCGTGAGTCATTACATAAATTACTCTTTTTTGCATTAATGCTGATAACCTTATAGAAGGTTTACAATAATCAGAAAATATTAAAAAAGTTCCACCATAAGGAATTAAGTTACTGTGAAGTGCAATCCCATTCATAATTCCACTCATAGCATGCTCTCTTACTCCATAGTGAATATAGTCACCACTAAAATCCCCAGGCTTTATTATCTTATGATTTTTTGTTTTAGTATTGTTAGATCCTGCTAAATCTGCAGAACCACCTATCAAGGTATTTTTCTTATTTGTTAAAGCATTTAATGTGATTTCAGAACATTTTCTCGTAGCTAAACTTTTAGGTTCATTTATTGCATTTCTTTTTTCTTTTCTAAGAATAGCTGTAAAATTATTTTTTATTTCTTTATTAAATTTTATTTTATTTTTTTTAAATATTTTTTTCCATTTTTTTTCTTTTAATTCACCTTTTTTTCCAAAATTTCTCCATTCATTTAACAATCTTTTTGGAATATCAAAAGGTTTGTTATTCCAACTTAAAGCCTTTCTTACGAGTTTAATTTCATCTAATCCCAGAGGACTTCCATGCGATGATGCTTTTCCTGACTTGTTTGGTGAACCAAACCCAATTTTTGTTTTACAAGATATAACTGTAGGTTTTTTAGCGTTTTGAACGTTTTTCAATGCTTTGAAAATTTCTTTTTCATTATGACCATTGATCAAAATATAGTCCCAACCATAACCTTCAAATCTTTTTTTGAAATTATCTGAAACCGCAAGTTCTGTAGGTCCATCAATTGAAATTGAATTGTTATCAAATAGTAAAACTAAATTTTTAAGCTTTAAATGTCCCGCTAAACTCAAAGCCTCATGACTTATTCCTTCCATTAAACATCCGTCTCCAGCTAAAACATAAGTTTTGTGATTAATTATATTTTTTCCTAATTTATTTTTTAAAATTTCTTCAGAGATAGCAAAACCAACACCATTAGATATACCTTGTCCAAGAGGACCTGTTGTTGTTTCGATGCCTGTTTTTGGATGATACTCTGGATGTCCAGCACAAATAGAATTAAGTTGCCTAAATTTTTTGATACTATTAATTGATATACTTTTATATCCTGTTAGATAAAGCAAAGAGTATAGTAGCATAGAACCATGACCAGCAGACAAAACAAACCTGTCTCTATTTAACCAATCTGGATTTTTTGGATTAAATTTCAAAAAATTTCTAAAAAGCACAGTTGCAACATCCGCCATACCCATTGGCATTCCTGGGTGTCCAGAATTTGCCTTTTGAACTGCATCAATTGATAAAAATCTGATACAATTAGCTAAATCATTGTGTAGTTTGCTCAAAATTATCCTGACTAGACTAAGAAGAATCTATTTAATAATATAAACATATATATATGAATTCTATAAACGAAAAAGAAAAAAAATTAAATATTGCTTTAGAAGAATTAAAAAATTTAGACTTAACAAATCCTGAATTACAAAAAAATATTGAAAATTTAAGCTCTAAACAAAATCAATTAGAAATTGAAAAAAACCAGATTGAGGAAAAATACAAAATATTGCTTGATGAACATGAAAATCTATCAAAAAAACTTGAGGATTTGCAAAACAAAGAAAGGCTAGAGGAAAGAAAACAAATCGAGTTTTCTGAAAAAATTGACGAACTTAATCAGGAAACAGAGACTTTATTAGAAGAAATAGATAAATGGCAAATGTAAGTATAAAATTTAATAACAAAGAGTTTCTACTGGCATGTGAAGATGGACAAGAAGAACACTTAGAAGAGTTATTAATTCAGATTAATCAAAAATTTAATAATTTAAAAAATGATTTGGGGAATCTAGGAGAAAATAAACTTTTATTAATTACAGCAGTAAAAATTATGGACGAATATTACGAAACAAAAAAGAAAGTAGATCAAAAAAAAGATGAATTAAATGATTTATCTAATAAATTTAAAGAGCTTAAAACTTTAATCTATGACTATAAAGACAAAAAAGAGTCAGAAATTGAAAAACTAAATTTAGATCACGAAAATTTTAAAAAAGAAATTGATAGTAGTCAAAAAAAATACGAAAATTTAATTGAGGAAGCTGCAGACCAAATATCAAATTTTGTTAAAAAAGCAAAATCAGAGAATATATCAAAATAAACTGTGAATAAATTTAATCTAAGAAGAAAAATTTTAAATCTTAGAAAAAAGAATTCATATAAAAATTTTACTTTATATCCTTACAGAATTTTTCGATTTTTAAAAAAAAATAAAATTAAATTCAAAAATGTAGGAGGGTATTATCCACATAATCATGAGATTGATGACTTAGATATGCTAAACTTTCTAAGAAACAAAAGAATAAATATTTCCTTGCCAATAATAAGTGAAAATAACCAAATGGATTTTTTTGAATGGACAAATAAAGATCCTTTAAAAATTAATAAGTATGGAATTGCTGAGCCAATTTCAGTTAAGAAAATTTATCCAGATATAATTTTTGTTCCTTTAGTAGCTTATGATACTGATTTAAACAGATTAGGTTATGGAGGAGGATATTATGATCGTTATTTAGAAAAAATAACTAAAATCAAAAAAATTTTTAAAATTGGATTAGCATTTTCATGCCAGGAAATAAAAAAAATACCTATAAATAAGCATGATAAGAAGCTTGATTTAATAATAAACGAGAAAAAAATTATACAATGAGAATTTTATTTTTAGGCGATGTTGTTGGGATTTCTGGATGTTCTAAATTAACAGGTAATTTATTAAATGAAATTGATAGAAAGAGAATTGATTTTGTAATTGTGAATGCTGAAAATGCTGCAGCTCAAGGAGTGGGTTTAACTAAAGAAATATGTAATGATTTTTTTAATTGCGGTGTTGATGTTATCACGACTGGTAATCATGTTTGGGATCAAAAAGAAATAATGGAATTTATTGATAAAGAAGAAAGATTATTAAGACCTAAAAATTTATTTGAACCAGCGCCAGGAAAAGGTTTTCAGATTTATAACACCAAGAATAATATTAAAATTGGAGTTCTTAATTTGATGGGCAATGTTTTTATGAAAAAGTGTGAAGATGTTTTTGAAGCTTCTCAAATATTTTTAAAAGAAAATAAAATGAAAAAAGATTTTGATTTACTTGTAGTTGATTTCCATGGAGAGATTACGAGCGAAAAAAATGCTATAGGACATCTATTTGATGGAAAGGCAACTCTCGTAGTTGGAACACATACTCACATACCAACAAATGATGCTAGAATACTTAATAATGGTACTGGATATCAAACAGACGCAGGTATGTGTGGGGATTACGACTCAGTTATTGGCATGAATAAAGAAAATTCTCTAAATAGATTTTTAAAAAAGAATTCAGTGAAACACTTTCCTGCTACTGGAGACGCTACTTTAAGTGGTGTTATAGTAGATTGTGATATAAAAACAGGATTAGCAATAGATGTCAAAAGCTATATATATGGAGATCAACTTAAAAATATTTAAAAATCATGGCAGGGCATTCACACTGGGCTGGAATAAAACATAAAAAAGGTAAGGCCGATAAGCAAAGATCAAAGATTTTTTCAAAATTATCTAAAGAAATCACTGTAGCAGCAAAACTTGGTGATAAAGATCCAGCAATGAATCCTAGGTTAAGATCTGCAGTACAAGCAGCTAGATCAGCAAATATGCCCAAAGACAATATTGAAAGAGCAATAGATAAATCTTCTGCAGCAACAGGAGCAAATTTTGAAAATTTAAGATATGAGGGATTTGGACCAGAAAAGATTGCCGTTATAGTTGAAACTTTAACAGACAACAAAAATAGGACTGCATCAAATATTAGAACTATTTTTCAAAAAAGTGGTGGGAGTCTGGGAACACAAGGTTCTGCTTCTCATAATTTTCAACAATTAGGTATAATTAAAATTGATAAAAAAGAGATATCTGATGAAAAAATTTTAGACTTGGCGATTGAGTCTGGGGCTAATGAATGCTTCTCTCATGATGATTATCACGAGGTTCAATGCCAAATGAGTGAGATATATAATGTTAAAAAAAATCTTGAGAAAATTATTGTGAATTTTATTTCAACAGAAATTGAATGGATCCCATTAAATAGTGTTGAAGTAAATAAGGATAATAAAGATAGCGTGGTAGATTTTTTAGAAACTCTAGAAGAAGATGATGATGTTCAGAACGTTTATTCAAACGTGAGTTTAGGGGGTATTTAATGTTGATTATTGGAATTGATCCAGGAATCTCAGGGTCAATCTGTTTTTTTGAAGATGGAATAGTGAAAGACGTTATTGAAATGCCAACTATGACAGATGGTAAAAAAAATAAGAGACAAGTAAATGGCGCTCAAATATTTAATGAAATTAGTCAAAGGATAGAAAAGATTGATAAAAAAGAGATAAAGGTTGTAATAGAACAAGTTTCTGCAATGCCAGGTCAAGGCGTTACTAGTATGTTTAATTTTGGTCAATCTTTTGGTATATTAAAAGGCATATGCAGTGCAATGTATTTGCCTGTTTATTATGTCAGGCCCGCTAAGTGGAAAAAATATTTTAACCTTATTAATTCAGAAAAAGATGCGAGCAGAACAAGAGCTATTGAGATTTTCCCATATTTTTCAGCTCAACTATCCAAAAAGAAAGACAACAATAAAGCGGATGCTATTCTAATTGCTAGTTTTTTCTTCGAAACATATAAAAATGAGGATTAATTAATTCAAATTAATAGTCAAAATCAT
>CACJSX010000034.1 GCA_902596185.1 uncultured Pelagibacteraceae bacterium | reverse complement strand
ATCATTTTTAATTCTCACATCATCAAAAACAAAAAATTCAGGTTCAGGTCCAAAAAATGCTTTATCACCAATGCCTGAAGCTTTTAAATATTCTTCTGCTTTTTTAGCAACACCTCTTGGATCTCTTTCGTAAGGATCTTTTTTAATTGCATCTAGAATATCACAAAACAAAACTACAGTATTATGAGACGTAAAAGGATCCATGAACATTCTTGCTGTATCAGGTTTTAAAATCATGTCAGATTCATTAATAGCTTTCCATCCAGCAATAGATGAACCATCAAAGAAGACGCCTTCATTTAACATGCCTTCATCTACAATTGAGGCATCCATTGTTAAATGTTGAAGCTTTCCTCTTGGATCTGTAAATCTTAGGTCTACAAACTCTGCTTCTTTTTCTTTTATAAATTTTAAAACATTTGCTACACTCATTTTGTCTCCTATGTAATTTTGTTTGGCCTAATTAACAAAAAAATACCTAAAAATATTGCCTATTTAATAAATAACACCTATGCAATTTTCACATAAGTAGTGTAATTAGTCACTAAAATAATAAAATTTATTAAACTTGTGAATTTGATACTAAATAAAGAGCCAGTTTTAAGAGCAGAAAAATCACTAAAACAATTTAACCCAGAACTTAAAGTGATTGTTTTGGAGCAAACTGCCAGAACAGCTAACGATGCAGCTACAGCTTTAGGTTGCAAAGTAGGAGCAATTGTCAAAAGCTTACTTTTTAGAGCAGGAGATAATTTTGTTTTATGCTTAGTTTCAGGAGACAAAAGGTGTTCATTAAATAAATTAAAAAAAATTTTAGATGAAAAAGATGTTTCAATGGCCAACCCAGAAGATGTTAAAAAAATTACTGGATATACAATCGGTGGAGTATCTCCAACAGGACATTTAATGAAAATAAAAATTTTTATTGATGAAACCTTAAATAGGTTTTCTTCTATATTTGCAGCAGCAGGTCATCCTAACGCGGTTTTTGAAATAGACTTCGAAAATTTAAAGGCATTAACTTCAGGTCAAAGAAAAGATATAACAGAATGAGAAAACCCCAATTAATTGATTATTTGTTGTTGACCTTGTTATCATTAATATGGGCATCAGCTTTTTTTAATATTAAGATTGCAACATATTCATTTGGACCTATCACAATTGGTTTTTTGAGATCTTTTTTAGGAGCTATACCTGTTTTGATTTTATGTTTTTATAAAAATATAAAAATTGAAGCATTTTCTAAGGATTGGAAGTGGTTTGCAATTATCGGATTAGTAAATTTAGTTATTCCATTCATACTAATATCGTATGGAGTAAATTTTGTGCAAAGTAACCTAGCTGCTATTTTAATGTCTACAACACCATTAAGTTCAACTGTTCTTGCTCACTTCTTTTTAAAAGGAGAAAAATTTAACCTATTAAAAACTATTGGATTATTAATAGGGTTTTCGGGAATAGTTTTTTTATTTTCAGATAATTTTTTAATAAATGAAAATAACTTTGTTGCTGCACTTTTAATTCTACTTGGATCTACTTGTTATGTAATTGGAGGAGTAATAACTTTAAAAATCAGTAATAAAGAAAACGAAAATGTTACAGGTTCAATTTTAATTTGGTCAACAATTATACTTCTTCCATTTACTTTAATTTTTGAAAAACCTTGGACATTAAATCCTTCAATGGACTCGATTATATCTGTTATATATTTAGGAATTTTCCCTACTGGTATAGCATGGTTATTGAGATTCAGAATTTTAAAAACAAATGGCCTTATATTTCATTCACAAGTTTCATATATAATTCCAATATTTGGAATTATTTTAGGATATATATTTCTAAAAGAAATAATTACATCAAAAATTATAGTTGCATTAGTAGCTATATTTATTGGAATATATTTAGCAAGAAAAGCAGATTATAAAAACGTTACTTGAGTTTTGCGATTGCTTTTATGTGTGAAGGACTTGTTTCACAACATCCTCCAAGAATAGTTGCTCCAGCGTTTTTAAATTTTTGAGCAATTTCTTGAATTTTAATTGGTGTCAAATCTTTTCTTTTTCCTAAAATTTCATTTGGATTAGATTTTTTACCTATAAAAATAGATGTATAACTTTCCTCCAGTTTAGTAGTAACAAAGCCATTTAATTTAAAACCAAATGGTATATTTAAACCTTTTAATTCTAGTAAATTTTTCTCAAAATTTTCAGGAGAAACGCATGACAACATTACTCCTAAAGTGTTTTCATCAATTATATTTTTTATTTGTTTGATACTTTCTCCACTAGGTAAAGTCGATCCTTCAGATATATGTAATCCAACTAAATAAGGTTTTTTAAATTCTTTCACAGCTTCAATTCCACATTTAACCTCTTTAATACTGCTCCAAACATCAAAGTAAAAAAAATCAATATAAGGATCAAGAGCTTTTGCTTGACTATTAAAGTTTTCAATAATTTCAAATTCATCTCTATCATCTGCTTCATATGTTAAATTTTGGGGAGGTATACCACCAGCAATATAAGTATTGGGAAATTTTTGTTTTGCGGCTTGAGCGATTTCACCTGCCTTTTGATTTAAATATTCAAATTTATGTAAAAGGTTATTCTCTTTTAAACGTTTCTGTCGTGTCGCAAAAGTAGTAGTGACAATAATTTCTGCTCCTGCTTTTATGAAATCGAGGTGAGTATCTAAAACAAGTTGATGGTAATTTTCATCCAATATTGCATTAGCACTCCATAATGTTGAATTTGGTTTCATTCCTCTAGCAAGTAATTCTTGACCCATCCCACCATCTAAAATTCTAGTTTGTCTAAAATAATTTTTGTTAATCATTACTTTTTAAAAATAATTTTAGCATTAAAAGAAAAAGATCTTCTTTCAGCATTAATATTAAACGGATAAGCAGTATGCATTAAGTAGTTTGGAAAAATTAATAGATCTTTTTCTTTAGGGACAACATTAAAAATACTTTTGCTCAAAAAAGCCCTTTGTCCATTTATAAAATCAATTGTACCATTAGTTTTATCTTTTTTATTTTTTATAAATTTATTTTTAGTCATGCCTTTTGGAACTTTTAAATAACCTACACCAGATATTTCTCCATCATGGTAATGGATAGGATTATATTCATCTTTAAACTGGCTAACTACCCACAAATTTAATATTTTTATATCTCTAACTTTTTTAATTTTTTCATTTTGAAGGAAATTTTTGATATTTTTTTTTATTTCTCTTTCTAAATATTTTTTTATAAAATTATTTGAAATTTTAATTTCTTTTTTAATTTGGCTAGCTAATTTAGAACTATAATCATTGTTTTTTGTTAAAACTTTATTATCAATCTCTTTATTTAAGATATCTAAAAATTTCTTTGAAATTTTCCCTTTTCCTATAGATGGACCAAATGGTTTTATGTTTTTCATACAGTTTAAATATCCTAAAAATAATTATATTCAACCTTATGCTATTAATCTAAATCCCATCCTTAATGCTACAAAAATAACTAAAAAAGAAGTCGTAAGAGCTAATACTTTGTTTGATAAAAATTTTATATTAAGAAAACTTCCAATTTGTCCACCTATTAAAACAGCAATAAATAAAGGCCAATAGTTTAAAAATTCATTTAAAACTATATCCTTTGTTAATTGTCCTGCTACACCAAATATAGAGTTGATCAAAATAAATAAAGATGCAGTACTTGTTATATGTTTTGGGTAACCAGCTTTAAGAAGAAATAAAATTGGACTTAAAAATATTCCCCCACCTATTCCTACTAACCCAGATAAAAATCCGATAATTGAACCGATAAAAATAGAAATAACTTTTGAAACCTGTCTTATTACAATATCCTCTTTGTTGAATGATTTACTTTCTAGTAGCAAAAAAATTCCTGCTATTAACAAAATAAAGAATAGTAAAATCTCAAATAAATGTTTATCAATTGAAATAGATGCTCCAAAAAAAGCAAAAGGCACAGATCCAATTAAATAAGGTGTGAGTAAATTTAGATTGATATTTTTTGTTCTTAAAAAATTTATTGAATTGCCAGTTACAACAATAATATTGCAAATTAACGCTATAATTGGAAAAATATAGAAAGGGACATCCCAAATTAACATTAAAGCAAGGTAAGTAGACCCGCCACCAAAACCAATACTAGAGTATAAAATTGCTGTTATAAAAAAAAATATTGTTAATATAATCATTTTAAAAATTATGATTGTAAATATAGCTTTATTAACTGTAACAGATACCAGGACAATTGATAACGATAAATCAGGTGCAATCCTTGTAAATAAAATTGCGCAAGCTAATCATAAATTGATTGAAAGAAAAATTTGCAAAGATAATAAAGACGATATTGTTTTAATCTTAAAAGATTGGACAAATAAGAAAGAAATTGATGTAATTATTACGACTGGGGGCACAGGTTTAACCGGGAGGGACATTACTCCTGAAGCACTAGAAGAGATTGCTGATAAACATATACCTGGATTTGGAGAAGTTTTTAGAACAATAAGTTTAAAAACAGTTGGTACATCATCAATTCAATCTAGAGCTTGTGCAATTTTATCTAATGGAAAATATATTTTTGCATTACCTGGTTCTTCAGGTGGTGTAACAGATGCATGGGATAGGATTTTAAAACATCAATTAGATATTAATCACAAACCTTGTAATTTTGTAGAATTATTTCCAAGACTTAAAGAAAAATAATTATTTTTGATATTTTTCTTTCCATTCAGAGTAAGGCATTCCATAAACATGTTCTCTAGCTTCTAAATCTGACATGCTTACTCCATTTTTTTCACCTTCCTCTCTAAACCATCTTGATAAACAATTTCTACAAAACCCAGCAAGGTTCATCAGATCAATATTTTGAACATCTTTTCTTTCATCCAGATGGTTTAACAATCTTTCAAATGCAGCTGATTGCAGTTCTTTTTTTTGATTATCATTCATTAACAAATTATTAATCACAAATTAGAGAAGCACAAGATGTAGTATTGATACACTTATAGGTAGAAAGTAATACTTTTAATAAATAGACTTTAGCAATTTTTATTAGTTTACTTATTTATGGCTATTAAGAAAAAAAAAATAGCAAAATCAAAGACCAAGAAAAAAAAATCTAAATTGGTCAAATCTTCTAGAAAAAAAACTAAAACGAAAAAAAAAGTTGCAACCAAGAAGTCTGCGACTAAGAAGCGTTCTAAAAAGTCTAGAAAAAGTAATAAACTTAAAAAAATAATTAAAAAGAGAAAGGTTAAAAATATGAGTGCAGAAGCTATGAAAGTGTCTTCAGTACTAGATACATCTCACTTAAATGTTAAGTTTCCATTTAAGGCAAAATATGGAAATTACATTAATGGAAAGTTTGTTGAGCCATTATCAGGTAAATACTTTGATAATCCAAGCCCAATTTCAAACGAGATAATCTGTTCTGTAGCTCGATCGAATGAAAAAGATGTTGAAGCAGCATTGGATGCAGCTCACGCAGCTTTTAAAGAGTGGGGGAAAACTGATATAACTACAAGATCAAATATTTTAAATAAAATAGCTGACAAGATTGAGGAAAACAAAGATATGTTGGCAGTAGCTGA
>CACJSX010000033.1 GCA_902596185.1 uncultured Pelagibacteraceae bacterium | reverse complement strand
TTTCTCCATCTGAGTTTTAACTCTGCCCCTAATTTTTTTTTCAACACCAATAATACTTGTTTCATTTTCCATTATTTTAATAATCAAGTTTAATCTTTTCTTTACATCTACAGTTTCAAATATTTGTTGTTTTTCAGAAATAGTAGCTGTTATATGAGATGCAATATTATCTGCAATTTGTGATGGTTCTTTTAGTTGTTTAATTGTATTTATGGTTTCGTTAGAAATTTTTTTATTTATAGATGTTAATTTTTCTAATCTTCTTAAAGCTGTTGCGGCTAAAGGAAATAAATCCTCGTCCTTAGATAAAACATCGTTATAGTGTGTGTAATCACAAATTATAAACTTTTCATTATCTTTAAAATCTAAAATTTTTACTCTTTTAATACCTTCTACCAAAACTTTAACTGTACCATCTGGTAATTTTAACAATTGCAAAATACTTCCTTCACAACCATGCATAAATACATCTGTTTTTTTAGGATCATCAATTTCTGAATTTTTCTGTGTTACTAAAATAATTTTCTTATCTTTTTTCATTACTTCATTAAGTGCTGAAATAGATTTGTCTCTTCCAACAAATAAAGGGATAACCATACTTGGAAAGACCACTATGTCTCTCAATGGGAGTAAGGGTAGTGAAATTTTGATGTCCATATAAACAATATGGATATTATATTTTATAATGCAATAGGTATTTATTACTTATTAAGGATATTAAGCCGCTGTAGTCTTATTTGACTTAGATTTATTGTCACCTTTAGCATGAACTAAGATTGGTTGTGACTGTCCTTTTGCTGCACCAGCATCAATAATAACCTCTTCAATATTATCTTGACTCGGAAGATCGTACATTGTTTTCAACAAAATATTTTCTAAAATTGACCTCAAACCTCTTGCACCAGTTTTTTTGCTAATTGCTTTTTGTGCTATTTCTTTTAAAGCATTTTCTTTAAAAGTTAGTTTAGCACCATCTAATTTAAACAACTCTTGATATTGTTTTGTTAAAGAATTTTTTGGCTCTTGTAATATTTTTATTAAGGATTTTTCATCTAAATCTTCAAGAGTTGCTATCATTGGAAGTCTTCCGATAAATTCTGGAATTAATCCAAATTTTAATAAATCTTCTGGCTCTAAACCTTGCATCCATTCACCAGTTTTCTTATCTTGTGTATTTTTTACATCTGCACCAAAACCAATTGAAGTACCTTTATCTCTTTGAGAAATTATTTTATCAAGTCCTGCAAACGCGCCACCACAAATAAACAATATATTTGTTGTATCAACTTGTAAAAATTCTTGCTGAGGGTGTTTTCTACCACCTTGAGGAGGAACGCTTGCAACTGTTCCTTCCATTATTTTAAGAAGAGCCTGCTGCACACCTTCACCAGATACATCTCTTGTAATTGATGGGTTTTCAGATTTTCTACTTATTTTGTCTACTTCATCAATATAAACTATTCCTCTTTGAGCTTTTTCAACATTATAATCTGAAGCTTGTAATAATTTTAAAATTATATTTTCAACATCTTCACCAACATAACCTGCTTCTGTTAAAGTTGTTGCATCTGCCATAGTAAATGGAACATCTAAAATTCTAGCGAGAGTTTGTGCAAGCAAAGTTTTTCCACAACCTGTGGGACCCACTAAAAGTATATTAGATTTAGATAGCTCAACATTTTTGCTTGTTTTGCTTTCATAATTTAATCTTTTGTAATGATTGTGTACCGCAACAGATAATACCTTCTTCGCATGAGCTTGACCAATCACATAATCATCTAATACTGAACAAATTTCTTTTGGAGATGGAAGGCCATCTTGATGTTTTACAAATGTATCTTTGCTCTCTTCTTTTATAATGTCCATACATAGCTCAACACATTCATCGCAAATGAACACGGTTGGACCAGCAATCAATTTTCTTACTTCATGTTGACTCTTGCCACAGAAAGAGCAGTAAAGAATATTTTTATTATTTGTTGTCATTTTAATTTTTTTAACGAATCAATTTAATTACTTTATTATATAAGACTCACACTAATCAAGTTTCGAATAATCATGACTCAATATATTGTGTATTAAGATCTTTTTTCTACTACTTCGTCAATAAGTCCAAAAGATTGTGCGACATCTGCTGTCATAAAATTATCTCTCTCAAGAGCAGATTTTATTTCATCAACACTTTTTCCAGTATGTTTTGAATAAATTTCATTAAGTCTTTTCTTTAAAGACAAAACTTCATTAGCATGAATTTCAATATCAGTTGCCTGACCTTGAAAACCTGCAGATGGTTGGTGAACCATTATTCTTGAATTTGGTAATGAAAATCTTTTTCCTTTTGTGCCTGCAGCGAGCAAAAAGGAACCCATAGAAGCTGCTTGACCAATACATAAAGTAGAAATATCTGGTTTCACATATTGCATTGTATCATAAATACCAAGTCCTGCCGTAACCAAACCTCCAGGACTATTAATGTATAAATAAATTTCTTTTTTTGGATCTTCAGCTTCTAAAAATAATAATTGAGCTGTAACTAATGATGCAACGTTATCATTAATTTGACCTGTTAAAAAAATAATTCTTTCTTTTAATAGTCTTGAATAAATATCATAAGCTCTTTCACCTTTGCTTGATTGTTCAACAACCATTGGTACAAGATTGCTCATATGTTCTGATAATTTTGTTGTCATAAGTTGATTCGTTCTACTTATACAACTTGGGATTACTTTTTGCTAACTTTTTTTGTTTTTTTCACAGCAACCTTTGATTTTGCCTTTTTAGTTGTAGGTTTTTTTTCTTTAGCAGGTGATGTGGGTGATTTTTTCTTAGTTTCTTTTTTTTGTTCACCATGACTATGTTCATGGTCGTGGTCATGCTTATGAGCTTCTTTTAAAATCTTTTCAGCCTCTTCTTTTGAAATTTCTTTCTTATTTGCTTTACCTTTTTCTTTAATTAAATTTAAAATTTTTTCTTCATATACGGTTCCTCTTAAACTCGCTAATGCAGATGGATTTTTTTGATAAAAATCCATAACCATTTTTTCTTGTCCAGGCATCATTCTTAATTGTTTTTGAACTTCAGCTTGAATTTCTTGCTCAGAAACTTTAATTTGATTTTTTTCACCAAACTCATTTAGAATTAATCCAGTTTTAATTCTTGCTTTTGCTTTTTCTTCAAAATCTTTTTTATTTTTCTTCGCTTCTTCCTCAGACATACCTTGTGAAAGAACTTTAACTTCTTCCTCAACTAAGTTTTCTGGAACTTCATCTATTTTAATTTTTTCTATTTCTTTTAGAATTTGGTTTTTAGATAATTGATCTAGAGAATTTTTATATTCATCATTAATTTGTTTTGAAATTAATGTTTTTAAATCTTTTAAATCTTTTGCTCCTAAATTTTTTGCAAAATCATCATCAATTTTTACTTCTTCTGATTGCTTAACACTTAAAATTTTACAATTAAATTTAGCTTTTTTATTTACTAATTCTTTTTCTGGGAAATTTTCTGGCAAAGTTGCTTCTACAACTTTTTCATCATCTTTCTTAACTCCAATTAATTGCTCATCAAAGCCTTTTAAAAATAAATCTTTACCTAAAGTCAATTGAGTATTTTTTCCTTCACTTCCTTTAAAATCCTTACCATCAACTGTTGCTTTATAATCTAAAGAAACTAAATCACCTTTTTTAGCTTTTGTATCAGCGCTTACTTCTTTAAAATTTGGTTGGTTTTTGGCAATTTCTTTAATTCTTTTATCAGTTTCACTATCATCAATTTTTACAGTGTATTCGTCAAATTTAATATTTTCTAATGATTTAATTTCTACTTTTGGTAACTCCGTGACTGATAAAACATACTCAAGATCTTTATCTTCACCGTATGTCTTTAAGTCTAGCTTAGGTTGACCGGCTGGTTTAATTTTATTTTCTTCTAATGCTTTTGTAGATGTTTCTTTTAAAACTTTATCTAAAACTTCTCCAAAAACTGCTTTACCAAATTGTCTCTTTAAAATTTCTTTTGGAACTTTACCTGGTCTAAATCCTTTAAGATTTACACTACCTTTGATCTCTTCATATTTTTCATCCATATAAGAGTTCATTGTCTCTTTATCGATAAAAACTTTAAGGTCTTTATTTAATCCTTTTTTATTTTCTACTGTAACTTTCATAATATTTTAATGGTAGGGCGAAAAGGACTCGAACCTTCACATGTTGCCATATTGGTTCCTAAGACCAACGCGTCTACCAATTCCGCCATCGCCCCACAAATTACGAGGTTTTATATATTATTGAAACTATTTGTCCAATGACAATTGTTAAAATATTATCTATTTATGTAATAAAATTTATACTAATTTATAAAAAATGATTATTTCACCTTGTATAAGCATTTGTAAAACTGATCCATCAACAGGCTATTGTTATGGTTGTGGAAGAAGTAATGATGAAAAACGACTTTGGAAGCTTGAAGAAACAACTGATGATTGGAAAAAAGAAAATATAATTCAAATTGAAAAAAGACTGACTGGTTGGCAACTTGAAAGTTTTAAAGAATCGTACTCTTATAAAATCAAGAATGGCATGTCTCTTTTCAAGAAAAATTTAATCAAAGAGTAATATAAACTATGAGCAAAGTTAAAATCGTAAGTATTATCTATGCTATAGGGATAATTATTGGTGCTTTGTTCTTTGATGTTTGGGGAGCAGATACCACTCCTTTAAAAACATTGTCTGTATTTGCTTGGACTGTAATATTTATTATAGCTTTATTTTTTGTAGATAAGAATGAGAGAAAATAAGTTTTTAATATTTTTTTTATCATTTTTTTTAATATCCTTTAATTCTCAATCAGAAATTATTGTATTGAGCAAATGTGATCATAAGGAGGACGGTTTTTTAAAAAATGAATATATTTTAAATCTTAATGAACTAATTATGACACGTAATTACGTTTATAATGAAAAAACTTATCAAAAATATAAGATCACCGATTTAAGCGTTAAAAAGAAAAACTCCTATGTGAGAAATATTTATGAGGAAAATGGAAAAATACTTACATTAAAACATGGGTATCCTCAGTTTTATACTCAAATTTTATTTGAAAAAGATAAACCAGAAATATTTGTTAAGGCTGTTTTGAATGATGTCGAAAGTTTATCTAAAATCTCTGATTGTAAAAAAATAGAGAAATTTGATCAAGAAAGTTAGTTTTTATTTTTTTTTTCCTCTTTGTTTTTAGTAATAAATTTTTTCTTAAGTTCAAATCTACTATTTGTAATATTTGAACGATGCTTTGCATATGCTTGTTTTTGTGCTTGTCTCATTGCTCTTTTAGATGACATGATAATTTACTTTAATATTCAATTTCTAAAGTATCAATAACTTTTAAACTTTTGTCCGAAACAACAATCTCTCCAGATGATGGTGCATAATTTAAAATTTCAGAAATCACTACATAATGTGTAACAAAAACTAAATTTTGATCTTTATCCCAAGTACTAATAAATTTATCAAAATCAATAATTTGCTTTTTTCTATTATTGGCAAATTTTGTGCTAAAAAATGAGTTTAGAAAATTTTTAGTTTCATATTCTTTAAAGGCAATAGATGCTGTTTCTTTACATCGACACCATTCACTAGAATAAACTTTTCCAATTAAAATTTTATTTTTCTTAAAAAAATTGCCAATTTTTTGTGATTGAACTCTACCACTATCACTTAAATTTCTTTGAGTTGTACAATCGTTAATATCGAAATTATCTGGATCGCCGCCACCAGGGGCATAAGCATGTCTTATGAAAATTAATTTTCCACCCTTTTGCAATTCATCAATAAAAGTTTTTT
>CACJSX010000032.1 GCA_902596185.1 uncultured Pelagibacteraceae bacterium | reverse complement strand
TTCCAACACCTGCGCCATCACCATTTACTAAATTAAATACACCATCAGGAAATCCAACTTCATCAATCATTTCAGCAAATAACATTCCAGAGATAGGGGCTATTTCAGATGGTTTAAGTATCATCGTACACCCAGTTGCAAATGCTGGGACGACTTTAAGAGCTATTTGGTTTATTGGCCAGTTCCATGGAGTAATTAATCCACATACTCCAATTGGTTCATAACAAATATGGTTGTTAGATTTTTGATCAAAGTGTTCTTCAAAATTAAATTCTTTCAATCTTAAAATAAAATCCTCTAAATGTGCTTGTCCCGATGCAGTTTGAACATCAGTAGCCCAATCCATTGGAGCCCCCATTTCTAGCGAAATAGCTTCTGCCATTTCTCTAAATCTTTTTTTATAAACTGCTAATAATTTCTCAAGTAAATCCAATCTTTCTTCTTTGCTAGTTTCTTTCCAAGTTTCAAAAGCATTTTTTGCAGCTTTAACTGCGTTATCTGTGTCTTTTTTTGAACCTAATGAAATAATTGCACAAGGATCTTCATTACAAGGATTGATTACCTCAAAATCGTTTTTTTCGATTGGGTCAACCCATTTTCCGTTTATGTAAAATTTTCTTTTATCTAACATTTTTAAATCTTAACATATTAATTAAATTTCATATCCTTTTTCTTCTGGTTCATTATCCACAAGCTCATCTGGAAAACCTTTAGCTCTAAAATCAATTTTATTTAAATCTTCCATTCTTTTTACAATCATTGATGACCATGCTCTTGAACCATATTTTTTTTGTCCATCTTTAAATATCTCAACTATCTTTGGAGAAATTTCCAAAGGGGCATTTAATTTCTTTGCCAAATTGTCGAATAAACCGGTATCTTTCAAAACGAGATCCATTGTGAAATTAATATTGTAAGATCCATTTAAAATAACCTGACTTTCTGTTTCATGAACAAATGAATTTCCTGATGAAACTTCTATACCTTTAAATGTTTTAGCTAGATCTAAATTTGATTTTTTTGCAACAGTCCATGCTTCTCCTAAAGCTACCAAATGAACTGATGCTAAATAATTTGTTATGACTTTAAGAACTGAAGCACTACCTAGTTCTCCGGTATGTAAAACTTTTCTACCCATTACAGTTAAAAGCGGTAAAATTTTTTCAAAAGCTTTTCTGTCTCCTCCTACAAATATTGCAATATTGCCTGTGGCTGCTCTATGACATCCTCCACTAACTGGACCATCTAGTGGGATAGCTTTTTTTGATATTACCTTTTTTCCAAGTCTTTTAACTTCATCTTCATCTGTTGTGCTCATTTCTAACCAAATCTTATTTTCTGATAAACCATTTAGAATTCCATCTTCACTTTCCATAACATTCGCAGAAACTTCAGGTGAAGGAAGTGAAGTAATAATTAGATCAGTATGTTCTGCCAATTCTTTGGGAGACTTTGCAACTTTAGCACCTAGCTTTTTAAATTCATTTGTTAAACTTTCATCTATTTCTCTTACAGTAACATCAAAATTATTTCTTATTAAGCTTCCAGCTAGTTTACCGCCTACATTTCCTAAACCAATAAAACCTATTTTCATTTTATTTCCTCTTCTTTTTTATTTTTTGTAAATACAATTAAAATCACACCTACTATTATTATTGTGCCACCTATAAATAATTCTTGTGTTGGTTTTTCACCTAAAAGAAAAATTGCAGCCAACAATCCTGTTGGAGGTATACCCATGGTAACGATAGGAAGCACTTTATAAAGTGGGTTGTTTTTTAAAACATAATAGAAACAACCATAAGTAATTGGTTGCATGATGAAACCAATATAAATTGCAATGACCCAGTGATCAATCTTGGCATTTATTAAATAATTAATTGTATTTCCATCTATTATTGATGAAAGCATTATTAAAATTGGCCCAGAGAAAAATGCTAACCAAGCGACTAGAGCCAAAGGGTTTATCTCCTTGCTTAAAGGTTTAACCATAACTTGTCCAAGAGCCCATATAGCAGACCCTAAAATTGTAAGGCCAATTCCAATAAACTTTCCATCTAAGTTAGGAGATCCAGTTAAAATATAAACACCAACAAAAGCGATAGCTATACCAATCAAAGCTCTAATAGTTGGTTTTTCTTTAAGCATGAAGTAAGCAAAAATAACTCCAAACGGAACTTCCATCTGAACCAAAAGAACTGCTGAAGATGCATCAATTAAATCTAAACCAGTATATGTAATACTATATTGCAACGTATTAGCCACTAATGATGCAGCAAATATTCTTTTCAAATATCCTTTTGGTATTGGAAACCACCAAATTAATATTGATGCAGCAAATGTAAATCTTATACCCATTAAAAGTATAGGGGGGAAAGATTCAAAAGCAGGTTTTGCAATTACAAAACCGAAGCCTAAAAAAATAGGCACCAAGGAGGCTACAAAAGTATCTTTTATATTCATGCCTATTTTAATATTAATGATTATTAAAGAACTTGTGATATATTCACTTTTTAAAATATGAATTCAACAAAAATAGATCCAAAGTTTATAAGCCAAGCTAATCCCAGAGTTGGCTTAATTGCTCTTGCAAGTGACTTTATGATTGAAAAAGATTTTATTAATGTGATTAAAAATAGGAAAATTGATTTTTTTGTTAATCGTATTGAATGCTACAACCCTCTCACGAAAGAGAATCTGATCAAAATGTCTAATAAAGTGACGGAAGTAACTAAAGATATTTTGCCTGATCAAGATTTGGATTGTGTAGTTTATGGATGTACATCAGGGACTATTGCGGCTGGGCATGAATCAATAGAACAAAAAGTTAAAGTTGCCAAACCAATGGCAGAAGTCTCAACACCAAGCACTGCAGCAATCAAAGCATTAAAGAAATTAAATATTAAAAAAGTCTCAATTTTTACACCCTACAGTAAAAAATTAAATGATGATGTAATTGATTATTTTAATAGTGAAGGTTTTGAGGTTACTTCAAATTCATACTTTGATATCCAAGACGATTATGACATTGGAAAAGTTGACCAAGACTATCTATATGATGTTCTTTCAAAAATTGATTTGAAAGGAGCAGATGCTTTGTTTGTTTCATGCACCGCTTTACCAGTTTTAGAAATTATTGATAAATTAGAAAAAAAATTAAATACAATTGTATTATCAAGCAATCAGGCATTAATTTGGGATACCCTCGTTAAAATAAAAAAAAATAATTCAGTAGAAGGGTTTGGAAAATTATTCCAAGTAAATTAATGCTATTCACTAAAGAAGAATATAAGCAACGGTTAAAAAAAGTTCAAAAAATGATGCAAGAAAAAGGCATCGAACTCTTAATTTCACATGATACAAACAACATGAATTATTTAACAGGTTATGACGCTTGGTCTTTTTATTATGCTCAATGCGCTATAGTTCATGTAAATGCTGAAGAACCATTATGTTTTGTAAGAGCTCAAGATGCTGGCGGAGCATACATTAAAACTTATTTAAAGGATGAGAATATTTTAGTTTATGATGAAGAATACATTCATACTTGGCCCAAACATCCTTATGACAACTTAGTTGAAATTATAAAGGAGAGGAAGTGGGATAAATTAACCATTGGTTTAGAAATGGACGCTCATTATTTTACAGCATTCTGTTATGAAAAAATTAAGCAGGGTTTACCAAATGCAAAAATTAAAGATAGTGATCGTTTAGTTAATTGGGCAAGATTAGTTAAATCTGATGCTGAAATAGGGTTTATGAAATCGGCAGCAAAAATTTCAGAGAGAGGAATGAAAACTGCAATTGATGTTATTAAACCAGGTGTTAGACAATGCGATGCAGTAGGAGAAATTCAAAAAACTTTATTTTATGGAACAGAGGAATTTGGAGGAGAGTATTCAAGTATCGCTACACTTCTTCCTACTGGCAAAGGTACTTCAGCTTCTCATTTAACCGCAACTGAAGACAAATTTGTTGAAGGAGAGGCTACAATAATAGAACTTTCTGGAGTTTATAAGAGATATCATGCTCCAATGGCAAGAACAGTGCTTCTTGGTAAACCAAATCAGTTAAAAATTGATACCATGAATAAAACAATTGAAGCTTTAAATGCAGGTATAAATGCTATCAAACCAGGGAACACAGCAGATGATGTTGCTCAAGCATTTTGGAAAATTTTAGATAAATACGGAATAGAAAAAAGATCTAGAACAGGTTACTCAATTGGAATTGGTTATCCACCTGACTGGGGGGAGCATACACTTAATATATACAAAGGAGACATGACAGTGTTAGAACCTAACGTTTGTTTCCATATGATTGCTGTCATGCAGTTCGGCGATTGGGGTGTTGAAGCTTCTGAGGCAATAAGAGTAACTGAAAATGGAAGCGAATTATTTTGCAATATGAGCAAAGAATTATACATAAAATAAATTACTTGATTATCAATCTCACAAATGTTTTAAAGTCATATGTCTAATGATCACTTTGTAAGATTTGAAAATGTTGATAAGAGTTATGATGGCAAACAGCTTGTCGTCAAAGGACTTAATTTAGATATCGAAGAGGGTGAGTTTGTTACAATGCTTGGACCATCTGGTTCAGGTAAAACTACTTGCTTGATGATGTTGGCAGGTTTTGAAACACCAACAAATGGACAAATATATTTAGACAACAAAGTTATTTCAGACATACCTCCTCATAAAAGAGGAATAGGGATGGTTTTTCAGAACTATGCATTGTTTCCTCATATGACAGTTTATGAAAATTTAGCTTTTCCATTAAGAGTAAGAAAAATTCCAAAAGATGAAGCTGATAAGAAAGTTGATAAAGCTTTGTCGATGGTTTCATTGCAAGGTTTTGAAGCTAGAATGCCAATGCAACTATCAGGTGGACAGCAACAAAGAGTAGCTGTTGCTAGATCACTTGTGTTTGATCCTAAACTTGTACTGATGGATGAACCTTTAGGAGCTTTAGATAAAAATTTAAGAGAAAGTATGCAATATGAAATTAAACATATTCATGAAAATATTGGAGTTACTGTAGTTTATGTAACTCATGATCAAACTGAAGCTTTAACAATGTCAAATAGAATTGCAGTTTTCAATGATGGTAAAGTTCAACAACTTTCAAGTCCTGATGAATTATATGAAAGACCTGTAAATTCATTTGTCGCTGAGTTTATCGGAGAAAATAATACATTTGGTGGAGAGGTAATAGATGTCTCAGGAGACAAATGTAAGGTAAAATTAAACACTGGTACAGAAATCATGGCAAATCCTATTGTTGCAAAATCTAAAGGATCCAAAACTACAGTATCTCTTAGACCAGAGAGAGCAATTATTGATCCAGAAAAAGATATGGATAACAATCATAAGGGAAAAATTGAAGAAGTAATATACCACGGTGATCATACTAGACTAAGAGTAGATTTATTAGGCAATAAGGATTTTATTCTTAAAATCCCAAATAGTTCAAACAGAATGGATATTAAAGAGGGAAAAGAAATTAAAATTGGCTGGAATAGCGTAGACTGCCGAGCTTTAGATCCAAAATAATAATCAATAATTTTAATAAAAAAACTTAATAAACAGAAGGCTAATTCGTCCGGAATCAGCTGTTGACTAAGCTTTGCTATCTTGTTTTACTTTCATTTTATAAAATAAAAACGTTAACGTTTAAAAGGAGAATAAATGAAAAAATTAAGTAAATTATTACTTGCTCTTTCTTTTGTACTTTCTGTAACAACTTCAGCATTTGCAGTAACTGTAGTGTCTTGGGGTGGAGCTTACACAGAGTCACAAAAATTGGGTTATGGTGATCCTACTGCTAAAAAGTTAGGTATACCAGTTAATTGGGTAGACTACACTGGTGGATTATCAGAAATTAAAGCTCAAAAAGAAGCTGGAAAAATTACTTGGGACATCATGGACGTGTATGCAAAAGATACAATCATTGGATGTGACGAAGGTATTTTCCATGAATTTGATTTTGATAAAGACTTCTTGCCGGCTCCAGATGGAACACCTGCAAGTCAAGACTTCTTTACAGGCATGCCTTCAAAATGTGCAGTTGGAAACATTCTGTACTCTTGGAACTTTGCTTATAACGATGCAACAATCGGTGATTCAAAACCAAAAACAATTAAAGACTTCTTTAATACTAAAAGATTTCCAGGAAAAAGAGCAATCTACAAAGGTGCAATGTCTAACTTAGAGATAGCATTGGTTGCTGATGGAGTAAAAGCTAGCGGAGCACAAGCTGGTGGAGACTTACTTTACAGAAAAATGGAAGGTGCTGGTATTGATAGAG
>CACJSX010000031.1 GCA_902596185.1 uncultured Pelagibacteraceae bacterium | reverse complement strand
TGATTAGTTTGCTTTTGTATCATGTGATCAAAAGTAGTTCTGTATTCTTGATCACTATCTTCATACGTTAGTTGATGATTTGATAACCATGAAATAATTCTTTTTGCTGTTAAATCAAATTCCCAACTCCTTTTTTGATATTTAGTGTTATTTGAAATCCAATTTTTTATGACTGTTTGTGTAGTTTTTTTAGAGGATTTTAAATCTAGGCTGAAAAACCAAAAAAAATTATTTAATTTTTCATAATCTTTAGGACTTAAATTGTTTTGCCAAATTGACTCAATAGCAAAATCTTCAATTTTATATTTTTTATTTCGGTATTTAATTATAGAAGAAAGCAAATGAGGACTAGGTTTGTATTCAAAACTATTTCCAAAAGTTTTTGATATTTTTTTTTCGTAAAAATTTGAATTTTGATAAATTGATTTAAAACTTTCTTTTATATTAAAATAAAATTGACCTAAAATGCCTAAGGAATTTGTATTAATCATTAACTTATTTTAATTTTAATAAATTAATATTTTTCTTTATATCTCCATCATTACTTTTGAATACTGTTGTACCGGAAACAAGAATGTTTGCACCAGCGTCAATTGCACTTTTGCAATTATCAAAATTAATCCCGCCATCAATTTCTATGTCAAAATCTATCTTTTTTTGTTCTTTTATTTTCTTTAGATCTTTGATCTTATCTAAAACTTCTGACATAAATTTTTGACCTCCAAATCCAGGATTTACACTCATAATTAATACTAAATCTATTTGATCTAATAAATCTAAAATCAAATCAATTTTAGTTTCGGGATTAAGTGAAACTCCAACTTTTTTATTTTTTTCTTTTATTTTTTTAATTGAATTTTCTAAATTATCAGTAGCTTCAGGGTGAATAGTAATTATATCTGCTCCCGCATCAGCGTAAGCATCTATGTATTTATGGACTGGTGATATCATTAAATGAACATCAAATTTTAATGAACAATGTTCTCGAAGAGCTTTAATTACAGGTGGACCTATTGTTAAATTAGGAACAAAATGTCCATCCATCACATCCACATGAATCATGTCAGCCCCACCTTCTTCTAATCTTTTTATTTCTGAACCTAATTGACTGAAGTCAGCTGATAAAATTGATGGTGAAATTTGTATATTTTTCATTGTTTACTAGATTAACTAGTATCAATTTTAAAAATTAAAATGAATTAAAAAATTGATAAATTTGTCTAGAAATTTCACTCTCCAAAGGAAATGACAACATTCCCATCACCGAATACCCCAAGATCCAAGGCATTAGATAAAATCTAATCATGTAGAAAAACCAAGCAACATATAAAGGCACTAATGGCCCGATAATAAATGAAGGTGTGATTGGTTTAAATAATTTTATTAGGGGATTGGTATATTTAACAAATACTCTCATGAAAAAGAATTGAGAGTCTTCCCTTTGAAAAATGTTCATGGCCACTCTTCCAATTAGAGTCCACATTATAATTCCAAGCAAATAATCTATAAAATATATTAATGGATGTAAATTTGCTGACATTCAAAATTTATATTGGAAAATGTATTGAAATAAAAGGGGCGAAATTAATCGCCCCTTTAAAAGATTATTTAGTGTGATCTACCAAGAATTGATTTACCACTCGGTACACGTACATCATCAACCATTTTTTGAGTAGCTTTATCTGGTTCTGCAGTCATTAAACTAACCACTACCATTAAAACTAAACTAACAGCTGATCCGAAGATACCAAATGTTAACTGTGTAATTCCTAGGAATCCACTTCCACCAGTTCGTACCCAAACTAAGTACCACGCACCGGCGACAAGACCACCTAGCATACCAGCAATCGCACCCTGTCTATTAGCTCTCTTCCACCATACACCAAGTACAAGTGGGAAGAACAATCCAGACATCGCAAAATCAAAAGCCCAGATAACTGAACCTAAGATTCCTTGAATCTCCATTGCTGCAATAGTTGCTCCAGCAAAACCAATTACTACAAGTAATACCCTTGCAACAAGTAGTCTTTTTGCAGTTTCCGCTTTTGGATCAATGATCTTATAGTAAACATCATGTGATATAGCGTTTGCAATCGCTAGAATCAAACCATCAGCAGTAGACATGGCAGCTGCCATACCTCCTGCAGCAACTAGACCTGAAATTACATAAGGTAATCCAGCTATCTCTGGTGTTGCTAATACAACGGCTTTACCACCCATGAAGAACTCATTTAATTCAAGAGTTCCATTTCCGTTAAAGTCGCTGATAAACATTAGGTTTGCTTGGTTCCAGTTTTGGTACCAATCTATCGCTTCCACTTCTGCAAATGTCTTACCGATAATACCTGTTGGTAAATTCGGATCGATCAATGATAACTTAGATAAAGTAGCTAACATTGGAGCAGAAGAGTAAAGTAGGAAGATAAAGAATAATGACCAACCTACTGATTTTCTAGCTGCTTTTACACTTGGAGTAGTAAAGTATCTCATCATCACGTGCGGTAATGAAGCTGTTCCCATCATCATCGCTAATGCTAATGAAATAAATGCCCAAGGTGTAGCGTTCACTGCAGAGTGAGCTTTAGTTATTCCAGCTAAGCCTTTAGGTACTGATTTTAGATCAGCAGCTGCGTTTTTAACAAAACCGAACTGTTGTTCTAATTCACCAATTCTAGCTACCTCGTCAGCTAACATAAAGTGAGGGAAGAAACCCGCACCCATTTTGTTACTGATCCAGAATACTGGAAGTAGGTAAGCTATAATCAGTACGATATATTGTGCAACCTGTGTCCAAGTTACCCCTCTCATACCACCTAACATTGAACATAATAAAATACTTATTAGTCCAACATAAACTGCGTATTGAAATGGGATATCAAGTGCAACAGATGCAATAGTACCTGTAGCGTTAATTTGAGCAGTCACATAAGTAAATGAAGCAACAGTTAAAACTACAACTGCGCTAAATCTAGCTAAATTACCACCGTATCTAGTACCTATAAAATCTGGAACTGTATAACAGCCAAATTTTCTTAAGTATGGTGCTAATAAAGATGCAACAAGCACGTAACCACCAGTCCAACCTACAAGTAGAGCCATATAGCCGTAACCTTTAAAGTAGATACCACCTGCCATTGCAACGAATGAAGCACCAGACATCCAGTCTGCTGCAGTCGCCATTCCGTTGAAGACTGTTGGTACTTGCCTACCAGCTACGTAATATGCATCTGCTTGGGCTGTTCTTGATAGCCAACCGATTAATGCATAGATGAATACAGTAAATGCAACGAAAGCGATACCGATCGCTTTAGCTGTCATACCCATCTGTTCAGCAATTGCCATAATGATTATGAAACCTATAAATCCTCCGGTATAGATCCCGTAAACTTTAGGCAAATTATCTATGAAATTACCTTTCATTATTCGTCCTCTCTTTCGCTAAAGCCGAACTCTTCATCGATTTTTTCTTGTCTATTCGCAAACCAGAAAATTAAGATTACGAAAGCACCAAGAGATCCCTGACATGTAAACCAGTATGTCCACGGATAACCGAAAGGTCCTTTGACCTCGTTCATTTCAGCTCCAAAGAGAAAGATGCCAATTGAGAAAACAAACCAGATTGCTAATGTGATAAATAACAATCCCCTGGTTTTTTCCCAGTGTTTTTGTTGATTTGACATTTATACCTCTCTTTTTAGTTATAACTGGTTGAAACCATAACCATTATGAGAGCTTTGAAAACCCTAAAAATTGATCATATTAGGTACTTATTTACTTACTTTTTTAAGATATAATTGGCACACTTACAAATTAACATGGGAAAATACAAATTAACTTGGAGAGATATAAAACTTGAGGATTTTAAAACGTATTTATTCGCTATGTTTAAGGCGTTTATTCCCAAAAAAAAAATAAAAAATTTAAATGAGTTAGAGCAATTTATTCAAACTAAATCCGCATGGGCCACTCAAGTTACTTTATATAATTATCTAAAAACTAGAATGGGAACGAGATACGTTCTTCATTTTGATAATGATGAATTCATGTCATCAGTAAATCTTGCTAAATGGAATATTTATTCAGTTGCATTACAAGATTTAACTTTTTTTACTTTTTCATATTTGAAAGTTAATTTCAATTATCAGGATATTCATAAAGCAAACGAAATTTTTAATAAAATTTTAGATGATGAAATTTCTAACAAGATGCCATTAAATATTATTGATGAAGCGAGGAAAAGTTTTGATGAAAGATTAGAAAAAATAGATTGGGATCTTTATTACCAAGACCTGCCTTTTAATCCTAGTGCACTCTCTTTATATAAATGGGCTCCAATTGCAGATGAATTAAAAACTTTAGATCGAAAGATCGTTTTAAATTCAATGATTTTGAAATGGGATGTTGTTAAACAAGAATTTAAAAATTTAATTCAGTTTTAAATATTTTTTCTATTATCAACCAAACTATCAACGACACTTGGATCTGCTAAAGTAGTCGTATCTCCTAATTGACCATGTTCATTAGCAGCAATCTTTCTTAAAATTCTTCTCATTATTTTTCCTGATCTTGTCTTAGGAAGGCCTGGAGTAAAATGAATTAGATCTGGAGTTGCTAGAGGTCCGATTTGTTTTCTAACCCAAAGTTTTAAATCTCTTTCAAGTTCACCTGTTTCTGTCTCTCCTGCATTCAGAGTTACATAACAATATAATCCATTACCTTTTATATCGTGCGGATAGCCGACTACAGCAGCTTCAGCTACTTTTGGATGAGCAACAAATGCACTTTCAATTTCAGCTGTTCCAAGATTATGTCCAGAAACAATAATTACGTCATCTACACGACCAGTGATCCAGTAATATCCATCTTTATCTCTTCTACATCCATCGCCCGTGAAATATTTTCCGTTAAATTGAGAAAAGTAAGTATCTATAAATCTTTGATGATCTCCATATACTGTTCTCATTTGTCCAGGCCATGATTGAGCTATACAAAGTCTTCCTTCACCAGCTCCTTTAATTTCTTTACCGTTTTTATCAACCAAGACTGGCTTAATTCCATAGAAAGGTTTTGTTGCAGATCCAGGTTTAAGTGGAATGGCACCTGTTTGAGGAGCAATCATTATTCCTCCAGTTTCTGTCTGCCACCATGTATCTACAATTGGGCATTTAGAATTACCTACAGTTTTATAATACCACATCCAAGCCTCTGGATTTATTGGTTCTCCCACCGTTCCTAAGAGTTTAAGTGATTTTCGAGAAGTTTTCTTAACCGGCTTATCTCCTTCACGCATTAAAGCTCTTATTGCAGTCGGAGCTGTATAGAATGTATTTACTTTATATTTATCGACTATTTGCCACCATCTAGAACTATCAGGATAATTTGGAATTCCTTCAAACATGATAGTTGTAGCACCATTCGAAAGTGGTCCATAAATAATGTAACTATGTCCAGTTACCCAGCCAATATCAGCAGTACACCAATAAATGTCTTTTGGTTTGTAGTTGAAAATATATTGGTGAGTCATTGATGCATAAACCATATAACCACCAGTAGTATGAAGAACTCCTTTAGGTTTCCCTGTTGAACCCGAAGTATATAAAATAAACAAAGGATCCTCAGCATTCATTTCTTCAGGTTCACAATGATTAGGAACGTCTTTAATTAAATCATGATACCAAACATCTCTATTTTGATCCCAGTTGATATAATTACCTGTTCGTTTAACAACAATACATTTCTTTACATTTGGACAACTCATTAAAGCTTCATCGACTGTATATTTCAGTGTTATAGTTTTTCCACCTCGCACTCCTTCATCAGCAGTAATGATGTATTCAGATTCGCAATCATTTACTCTTCCCGAAATAGAGTCTGCTGAAAAACCACCAAAAATAATTGAATGGACTGCACCAATTCTTACACAAGCTAACATCAAAATTGCTAACTCTGGAATCATTGTTAAATAAATCGTTACACGATCACCTTTTTTAATTCCCAATTTTTTTAAACCATTTGCAGCTTTCGATACTTTTTGGTGAAGTTGTTTATAAGAAATTTTTTGACTATCTTTTGGATCATCTCCTACCCAAATTATAGCAGTCTTATCTTTTTTATCTTTTAAATGTCTATCAATACAATTTGCTGAAGCATTTAAAGTACCATCTTCAAACCATTTAATTTTTACTTCTTTTGTACTGTATTTTACGTCTTTAATTTTTTTATAAGGTTTTATCCAAGTAATTCTTTTTCCTTCTTTTCTCCAAAATTCATCATTACTCTTTATAGATTGAGAATATTTTTGCTGGTACTTACTTTTGTTTGCTAAGCTACTTTTAACCCATTCTGGT
>CACJSX010000030.1 GCA_902596185.1 uncultured Pelagibacteraceae bacterium | reverse complement strand
GAATTCCATGGGGAGCGCCAGCTACTCCATTAGCAATGCAAGCAATGAAAGATATTATGCCAAAAGAAGGTGTGTGGTCAGGTTTTGCAATATCCAAAAACGAGATGCCATTCGTAGCACAAACTGTAATTATGGGCGGTAATCCTAGAGTAGGTTTAGAAGATAATTTGTATTTATCTAAGGGAAAACTGGCAACAAATGCCCAATTAGTTGAAAAGGCAATTAGAATTGTTGAAGATCTAGGTGTATCAACAATGACACCCGCAGAAACAAGAGAGAAGCTAAAACTTGTTAAACACAAGTAATGCAAAATATTAAAAAAGTTGCAATAATTGGAACTGGGGTAATTGGGGCAGGGTGGATCATACGTTGTTTGGCTCATAACAAAATTGTTTATGCATTTGATAAAGATATTAAGTTAAAAAAAAATTTATTATCTGAAATAAAAAGAACTTGGCCTTTTGTAAAAAAACTATTTAATAAAAAAAAATTAAATCTGAATAATTTTCATTTTTTTACTTCAATAGAACAAACATTAAAAGACGCAGATTTTATTCAGGAGTGTGCAACTGAAAATTATTATTTAAAAACTAAATTGATTAGCACTATTGGAAAATATGCAAAATCTAATTCAATAATTGCTTCAAGCTCATCGGGTTTGTTGCCAACTAGAATTTATTCAAAATGTAAAAATCCAGAGAGGGGAATAATTGGACATCCATTCAATCCTGTATATTTATTGCCTGCTATAGAAATTGTACCAGGTAAGAGAACTTCAAAAAAAAATTTAAATTTAGCTAAAAAATTTTACAAATCAATTTCTATGAATCCAATTATGGTTAAAAATGAATTACCTGGATATTTGTCTGACAGATTACAAGAAGCTTTATGGAGAGAAGGGCTACATATTATTAATGAAGGATATGCAACTACTGAAGAATTAGATAGAGCAATTGAAGATGGTCCAGGATTAAGATGGTCTTTGATGGGTACATTTTTAACCTTTCATCTTGCTGGAGGAAAAATGGGAATGAAACATATGTTGGAACAATTTGGACCTGCTTTAAAATTACCATGGACTAAATTAAAGGCCCCTAAGCTATCAAAAAAATTATCTTCTAGATTGATTTCAGGAACAGCAAAACAGGCTAAAGGGAAATCGGTTGCAATAATATCTAATATAAGAGACAAATATTTGGTTGATATTCAAAAGTTAAGAAAGAAATACGAAAAAAAACTTAGGTAAATTAATCATTTCTTTCTGTGTGACCGTCTACAGAAATTACTTGTCCTGAAACCTTACTGGAATCGTCTGAAATCAAAAATGCGCACATTTTCCCTATATCTTCTTCAAGAATCCACTTTTTCATTGAACTCATTGAAATAAAATCTTTCTCAATTTTTTTTGACGAAACTTTTGTAAATTTTGCTTTATCTCTTATCACTCTTTTCATTCTTTTGCCTTTAATTGAACCAGGGCATACTGCATTAACTCTTATATTGTATTTTCCAAGTTCCATTGCGAGAGTTTTGGTAATTCCTATAATTGCCCATTTACTTGCTGCATAAGGTGATCTTAAAGGAAAACCAAGTATTCCAGCAGTTGATGAAATATTTATTATTGATCCATTTCTAGACTTTTTAATCAAAGGTATAGCCTTCTTAGTAAAATAAAAATGACTATTAACATCTACTTGAATAGTTTTTTCCCAGTCTTTAGATTTTAACTTCTCTAAAGATCCAGTTGGTCCAGCGACACCAACATTGTTTATCAAAGCATCAATTTTTTTCGTTTTTTTACTTATTTTTTTAAATAGATCTAATACTTGGCTTTCGTCAGAAGCATCACAATTATATTTAAACAGCCTCTTATTTATAAGAGGATTTTTGTTTAATTTATTTAGGGATTTATTATCAATATCGCAAAGGTAAACGTATGCCCCACGAGAAAGACAAACCTTAGCTGTTGCTAAACCTATTCCAGATGCACCTGCAGAAATAATAATTTTTTTATTTTTTAATGATTTGTTAACCATTAATTATGATTTTGTTAATGATGTCTGTAATTCTTTATTAGATATATAACCTTTAACATTTCCACTTTTGTCAACCACTTCACAATTAGAATTCGAGCATACAATTTGAGGTAAAAATTCCTCAATAAATTGATCTTCATTAACCTTTATTAAATTAGATTTATCTATGTCGTTAGATTCATTAACACTCTTCATTATAATTTTAGCTTTAATTACTTTTGCTCTATTAACATCTTTTACAAATGCCTTAACATAATCATCAGCCGGATTCATTATAATGTCTACTGGTGTTCCAACTTGAACAAGTTTACCAGCATTTAATATTCCAATGTGATCACCAAGTCTTAAAGACTCATCTAAATCATGAGTAATAAATACGATTGTTTTTTTTAATTCTGATTGAAGATCTAGTAGTTGTTTTTGCATATCACTTCTAATTAAAGGATCTAAAGCACTAAAAGCTTCATCCATTAACATGATATCACTATCAGTAGCAAGTGCTCTTGCTAAACCAACTCTTTGTTGCATTCCCCCTGATAATTGATTTGGGAATTGATTTTCAAAGCCACTTAAACCAACCGCTTCAATTTTTTCCATTGCGGTCTTGTTTATTTCTTCCAATGGTTTCCCTTGCATTTCTAATCCATACCCAACATTTTGAATAACCGTTTTATGTGGAAATAAACCAAACCTTTGAAAAACCATACTCATCTTGTGTCTTCTAAAATCTATTAATTGTTCTTTGTTGAAAGACATAACATTATTTCCTTCAACAATTATTTCACCGTCAGTAGGATCGATTAATCTATTTAAATGTCTAATTAGAGTTGATTTTCCTGAGCCAGATAAACCCATACAAACAAAAGTTTCACCTTCTTCTATTTTTAATGAAACATTATCAAGACCAACTGTATGACCAGTTTGTTCTAATACCTCCTCTTTATTTGCACCGTCCTTTACCATTGGCATAACTGACAGAGGATTGTTACCAAAGATTTTATAAACATTATTAATCTCAATTTTAGACATTATTTACCTTTCTTTGTATTTGGCGCTGTTCTTTCTTGTAGAGTTTCTCCATAAGATTGAGTTATCCTATCAAGAACTATAGCCAAAAGTACAATTGCAATTCCTGCTTCAGCAGCCCTTCCTACATTTAATTGTTGAAGACCAAGTAAAACTTCATCTCCTAAACCTCTAGTACCTATCATAGATGCAATTACAACCATGGCTAATGCCATCATTGTACACTGATTAATTCCTTGCATAATATTTGGCAAAGCTAATGGCATTTGTACACCCCAAAGCTTTTGTTTTTTACTTGCACCAAATGCATCTGCAGCTTCAATAACCTCAGTATCAACAAGCCTAATTCCTAAATCTGTTAGTCTAACTAGAGGAGGAACCGCATAAATAAATGTGGCTATAATTGCTGGAACAGCACCTAAGCCAAATAACATAATACCTGGAATTAGGTAACAGAAACTTGGAATAGTTTGCATTAAATCTAAAACTGGCAAAATTACATTTCTTGTTCTTACGCTTCTTGCCATTGCTATTCCCAGTGGAATGCCTGCAACAACACAAAGAAATATTCCAATTAACATTATCGCAGTTGTTTCAATTGCTTTTTGCCAAAATATTGGGTGAAGAAATCCTATAAAAAAAGTACAAAATCCTACAAATACTGTTGTTCCAACTTTTCTACCACTTGCAAAATAAGTTAGAACTACCACACCAAGTATAACCAATGGCCATGGAGCTTGAATTAAAAAGTTTTTTACTAACATCAACATATACAAAAGAACATTATTAATAGCTTCAAATATGTATCCATATTTTTCATTAAGTGTTTTAAAACCAACGTTGATCCAATTCATTAATGGTAAATCTAACCACTTTGGCCATTTACCTCCTAACCAAGAAAAATCGTTTAATAATTCTCCAATATTATCTGGTTTTCTTTTTGATTGAGAATAGCTGGTTATTAATAACCATACAAAAATAACCAACAAACCAATATTAAAAATTATTTTTTTATTTTTCTTTAATAGTTCCATAATTTAATTTTTACTTACAGAAAGAGCCCCGAAGGGCTCTTTCATAATTATTTAATATATTGGATTATAGAGCGGCGCTAACTTTTTTAGCAACGTCTGCTGGCACCCAATCTTTCCACATGCTTTCATTTTTTAAGAAGTGCATCGCGGTAAGTTCCATATCACCATCTGACTCATCTTCATAAAAAGCTAACATTTTGTTAACTGTAGCTGTTGGAATAGTATATTTCTTTAAGAAATCAGTTTCTTTAGGATTAGCTTTCGCCCAATCAGTTAAAACAGATTTTGTCAAAGCCATATCTCTATATTCACATGCGCAGCTTTTCTTGTAAGCATCTGGTCCGTTTGCTTTAATATCTTCAACAACAGCGGACATAGAATTCCAACAATCAGAATCAAATTTTGGTTCTGAAAGTCTAACAAGGTCAACTTTACCCATTAGACCAGTTGGTGCCCAGTAATATGTAAAGATTGGTTTTTTCTTAGCAAAAGCTCCTGCAATAGCAGCATCTAATGCTCCACCTGAACCCGGGTCAAAGTTAGTATAGTACTTATCTAAACCATACTCTATTTGTTTAACCAAGTTAACAGTGTAACAAGTCCAACCTGAAATACAGCTAGTCATTCTTCCTTTTGAAGGATCTTCTGGATCTTTAAATAAAGCTGCAATTTTTGGATCTTTCATATCATCAACTGATTTCAAATTGTATTTATCAGCTGTTGTTTTATCTACATAGAATGCTTGTTGAGAGTCTGGTGTGTTAACTCCAATATTAATAATAGTACCAGCCTTTTCATGTGGCTCGTAATTAGCAATAATGTTGTCATACCAAACTTCAGTAATAACATCTAATTGACCGTCGTAATGAGCAGCCATTATTGGGGTAGTACTTCCCTTAGTTACAGAAACTTCACACCCGTATCCTTTTTCAAGAATAAAAGTAGTAATTGCTGTATGGATGTTAGCACTACTCCAGTCAAAATCTCCTAATCTTGCCTTACAATCACCAGCGTTTGCATTACTTACAATCAAAGATGACAGAAGGAAAATTGAGATTGTTAATCTCTTTAAAAACTTCATTAAATTATCTCCTTAAGGTTAAGTTTTAATACCGAGATTTAATAATGAATGTAGATAAAAAACAAGCTTTGAATTATTAATACAACTATTAATTGAGTTGATTTGATTACTCTTTTATATAAAAATTAAGTGTGAGCTTAATTTCTAAACTAGAAAAAAATTCAACGTATTTAAAAGTTATTTGGAATGATGGTGAAGAGAGTAAGTTTAATTACCTTTGGCTAAGAGATAATTGTCCAACTGCTCATGATAAAGATTCAAGACATAGAATGTTTAATATTCTGGAAGTATCACAAAACATTAATCCCACAAAATATTCTATAAGTTCAGATGGAAAATTAGAAATTGAATGGAGCGAAGGAGACCATACAAGCTATTATGATCCAAAATGGTTAAGAGAAAATTGTTATACTTTAAAAAATAAGCAAAAGTATATTTCTCCCTATAAACTTTGGGATAGTTCACTTGAAAAAAATTTAGAATCTATTCAAATTGATCATGATGAAATTATAAGTTCTGATGATGGTTTGATTAAATGGTTAGAGCTTTTACATTATACTGGAATAGCCATTGTTAAAAATGCACCAGTAGAAAAAAATTCTGCATTAAAAGTTTTAAACTGTATAAGTCACACTAGAGAAACTTTTTTTAAAACACCTTTTGAAGTAATTAATATTCCAAAACCAAATAATTCTGCATATACAGCTCACGCTTTAAGAAATCATATGGATTTGCCTTGGTTTGAAAATCCACCTGGTTATCAATTTTTACACTGTTTAATAAATTCAGCGAAGGGTGGCGACTCATCAGCTGTAGATGCATTTGCTGTGGCAGATTATTTAAAAAATAACGAAAAAGAAACTTTTGATATTTTAGTTAATACTCCACTGAAATTTAGAGATAAAGATTATACTCAAGAAGCAATTAGAAGTGTTCACGGCACAGCAATCTCACTTACAAAAGATGGAGATTATAATGATATACGTTACAGTATTGCAACTTTAGATGCACTTGATTGTCATCCAGATGTAATGGACTCAGTTTATAAAGCACATCATCGATTTGGTAATCTATTACATGATAGTAAATTTCAAATTAATTTTAGATTAGAAGCAGGTGATATTTTTTCATTTAATAACAGAAGACTGCTGCACGGCAGAACGGAATTTGATCCAAACTCAGGACATAGGCACCTTCAAGGTTATTATATGGATAGAGATGAAATAATTGGAAGATTAAATTATCTTAAGCAACAATTATAAGTTTTCGAATATAAGATTATTTTTTTTATATTTTTTGAATTCAGAATTATTTTTTATTGTATAAAAATATTTTTTAATCTTTAGTTTCTCAATTTTTTTGTTTTTGATGTATGATTTATCAAGAATTAAGCAATCTATATTTTTAATTATTGATTTTTTTACTATTGATTTCACAGTTGTTGGTGGTGAAAAAGATAAACCCACTTTTGTTTTCTTATTTAGTTTTAAAATATTAAAAATATTTTGATGTTTAAACGAAATAAATACACATTTTGAATATTTAGATGTTTCATTAATTAGTTTTTTAAGCAATTTTGTTGAGAATTTGGGCTTAATTTCAATAAATAAATAGAATTTATTTTTTGATATCTTTAATAAATCTTGGAGTAGGGGAATTGGTTTATTTTGTTTGAGACTTATTTCTTTTAACTTTTGATAATTCAAGCTCTTAACACTTTGTTTTTTTTTGAAAATCCTTGATAAAGTAAAGTCGTGATAACAGACAAATTTATTATCTTTAGTTGCGTGTATATCGGTTTCTATTCCAAATCCTTTTTTAA
>CACJSX010000029.1 GCA_902596185.1 uncultured Pelagibacteraceae bacterium | reverse complement strand
TACAGGCTTTTCAGCAGGATATAATAAAGGATTAAAGTTAAGCAGGACGAGGTTTAGTTTAGTATTAGGACCAGATTGTATAATATTTGAAAAAGATATTTTCTTATTAATCAATAAATTAAATAAATTTGATAATGCATTAATTGTATCACCAACTTCTTATGATGAAAAAAATAATTTAACATATGCTGGTGGTCCATTACCTGAGCATGGTGATAAAAATAAAGTATTGGATATTAGTGGAGACGTATGTGTAGATAGCACATTGGGTGCATGTATGTTGTTAAGAACAAAAGATCTAAAAGAAAAAAAACTATTTTTTGACGAAAACTTCTTTTTATATTTTTCAGACGATGACCTTTGTAGAAGAGTTAAATTGATGAATAAATCAATAATTCAGGTTTTTGATGCAAAATGTATCCATCAGCATGGAAAAATAAAAGTAAAAAATATTTATTTTAAAAAGTTTATTAGAGAGTATAATTTTTCTTTTGATCAGCTTTATTATTATTATAAAATAAACCAACACCACAATTTAATTATTTCTTTAAAGAAAAAAATTCCATCACTTATAATTAAATTATTTATAAAGTTGATATTGTTTCAGTATTTAGATGCTGTAAAAAGTTTTTCAAAAATTTTTGCTTATTACAAATTTAAAAGAAAATTTTTAAGGAGAGGTGGCCGAGCGGTTTAAGGCGCACGCTTGGAAAGCGTGTAAAGAGGGAACTCTTTCATGGGTTCGAATCCCATTCTCTCCGCCACTATATTCATTGGTTATTTAAGAGTAAAATTACCTTTATTTTGATTATAAATGAGAAATTTATGTTAAAAATGATATAATAAATCTTCCCTAAATTTAAAAAATGATAAACAAAAAAACATATCAAGCTGACTCAATAAAGGTTTTAAAGGGTCTTGAAGCGGTCAGAAAAAGACCAGGTATGTACATCGGTGATACAGATGATGGAACAGGTTTGCATCACATGGTTTATGAAGTTGTCGATAACTCAATTGATGAGGCATTAGCAGGATATTGCAAAAATATAAATGTTCAAATTAATTCTAATGGAACAATTACCGTTAATGATGATGGTAGAGGTATTCCTGTAGATATCCATAAAGGAGAAAAAAAATCAGCTGCAGAGGTAATTATGACTCAACTTCATGCTGGCGGTAAGTTTGATCATGAATCTTATAAAGTATCTGGTGGATTACACGGTGTAGGTGTTTCAGTAGTTAATGCACTGTCAGAAAAATTACAATTAGAAATATATAGAGATGGCAAAAAACATTATATAGAATTTATAAATGGTGAAGCAAAAGCTCCGCTGAAAGTAGTAGGAAAGTCAAAACAAACAGGGACTCAAATAACTTTTTTACCATCTAAAGAAATTTTTTCTTCGATAAAATTTAGTGCAAATGTTCTTATAAAAAGAATGAGAGAATTAGCTTTTTTAAATAAAGGAATTAAAATAATATTTACTGATGCCAGCCAAAAGAAAGAAAAAACTTTAGAGTTTAAGTTTGATGGTGGCGTTCTTGAGTTTGTCGATTTTTTAGACGAAAAGAGAGAAAAGTTACAAAATAAGAATGGAAACGAGTTATTTAGAAAACCAATTTATATAGAAGGTAAAAAAAATAATATCGAACTAGAATGTTCTTTAAAATGGAATGCAGGATATACAGAAGATATTTATCCATACACAAATAATATTTATCAAAAAGATGGTGGAACTCACTTATTAGGTTTTAGAAGTGCGTTAACAAGAGTAGTAAACAAATATGCTAATGAAAACAATTTACTAAAAAAAAATAAATTAGCTATTTCAGGCGATGATATTAAGGAAGGTCTTACTTGTGTACTTTCGACCAAGATTCCTGATCCAAAATTTTCATCTCAGACAAAAGATAAACTTGTTTCATCAGAAGTAAGGATGATAGTTGAAACATTAGTTAACGAAAAATTATCTATTTGGTTTGACCAAAATCCATCAATTGCAAAGATTGTTTTAGCTAAAGTTATTCAAGCAGCAATGGCTAGAGACGTTGCAAGAAAAGCAAGAGAAAACGTAAGAAGGAAAGGAGCTCTTGAATTAAGTGGGCTTCCAGGAAAATTGGCTGATTGTCAAATCGGCAAACAAGAAGGGACAGAATTATTTATTGTTGAGGGGGATTCGGCAGGAGGTTCTGCAAAACAAGGAAGAAATAGAGCAAATCAAGCAGTTTTACCACTAAGAGGCAAGATACTAAATACTTACGTAGAAGATTTAAATGTTAAGAAAAATGGTAATGGTAGCGGAAATGGTTCTGATCAAAGAACAAAGACGTTGTCCAAAATGATATCTTCAAATGAGATTGTTACATTGATTAATGCGCTTGGATTAGATCCGAAGGCACAAGAGATTGATTTAAAAGATTTGAGATATGGAAAAATAATTATAATGACCGATGCAGATGTTGACGGATCCCATATAAGGGCTCTTCTGTTAACTTTTTTTAATAATAAGCCTTTTAATAAATTAATTGAAAATGGCCATGTTTATTTAGCACAACCACCATTGTTTAAAATTAACAAAGGTTCAAAAGGAATTTATATAAAGGATGAGAAGGAGTTAGAAGATTATATTATAAATAATAACAAAGAATTAAAAAAAATAAAAAAAGGCTCAAAAGATTATTTTAAAGCATTAGACGCAGAAAAATCAAAAATGAATATTCAGAGATTTAAAGGCCTTGGGGAAATGAACCCTGATGAGTTATGGAGTACTACATTAGACCCAGAAACTAGAAATTTGCTTCAAGTACAATATTCAAAAGATTTGAAGAAAGATCAAAGTTTAATACATACTTTAATGGGTAATGATGTGGCATTAAGAAAAGATTTTATAGTTTCTAACGCCATAAATGTACAAAATCTAGATATTTAGCAATGAAGTTTTTCGAAACTTCAAAATATCATTCTTTTAAAAAATCAACTTATATAACACTTAGATGGATTGGAATTATTGGACAACTAATTGCTGTAAATTTTGTATATTTTTTTTTAAATTCTAATTTTGATTTTATTACATCAAATTTAATAATATTTTTAGGTATATTAAGTAATTTATATTTAATTTTTATTTATAAAAAAACACAACTTTCAGATAGATCTGCATTTTTATTCTTGCTTATTGATATTTTACAATTGGGTCTTTTGCTTTATTTATCAGGTGGAATAACAAATCCTTTTGTAATTTTTTTATTAATACCAAGTGTATTTTCCTCATCAAATTTAAGCTTTAGAACTAATACTTTATTAGTAATCTTAACTGTTATTATTATTGTATTTTTGACGTTTAATTATGAAGATTTACCAATTAATTTAAACAGTGATTTTCATAATAACCATTATTTTTATTATTCTATTCCAACATCTTTGATTATTGCATTGGTATTTTTAAATTATTTTGCGATGACATTTGGAACACAATCTAGATTGAGAAAAGAGGCCTTAGGAAAAATGGAAGAGGTTATGGCTAAAGAACACGAACTTTTATCTTTAGGTGGACAAGCAGCTGCAGCAGCACACTCTTTAGGCACTCCACTTTCAACAATAACAATCATTGCTCATGATTTATTGAAGCAATTTAAAGGTCAGAAAGATTTAGAAAAAGATATAGAATTATTAAATAGTCAAGTTGACAGGTGTAACGAAATTTTAAAACGTTTGACATTAAATCCCGTTGAGGAAGATGAATTCATCGATAAAGATATAAGTATTAGAGATTATTTACATGAAATTATTTCATCATTTAAAGAAATTAGTAAAAATGATTTTGTCTTTAATTTTGATCAGGATTCAAACCCCAAAAAAATAAGTAAATCTATAGAAATTGTTTATGGTTTAAGAAATTTTATTGGAAATGCTAATAAATTCGCTAAAAGCAATATTTTTATCAATTTGAAAAGTGACAGTGAAATGACAGAGATCACTGTAGAAGACGACGGAAATGGTTATCCAAGAGACATTATATCAAAAATTGGAGAACCATATTTAAAATCAAATAATTCTAAAGATAGATCAAAAGAAGGTTTAGGTCTTGGATTATTTATTGGAAAAACGTTATTAGAGAAAAATTTTGCATCAGTAAATTGTAGAAATTCTAAAACACGTAGTGGTGCTGAAGTTAATATTAAATGGAAGAATAGAGAATTATTTAATATTTAGTGATATTTTTTCTTTGTTTCAAATAATGAACTTAATTGAGATATCATAACATCACCTAATTCATTTACGTCAGTAATTTTTATTGCTTTGTCATAATACCTTGAAACATCGTGACCTATTCCTATTGCTAGAACTTCAATATCAGATTTATTTTCAATAAATTTAACAATCTTTTTTAAATGTTTTTCTAAAAAGTCCCCTGAATTTACAGAAAGCGTCGAATCATCTACTGGTGCTCCATCAGAAATTACCATCAAAATTTTTCTTTCTTCTTTCCTTTTTTTAATTCTATTATAAGCCCATGATATTGCTTCCCCATCTATATTTTCTTTTAGCAAACCTTCTTTGAGCATTAGTCCCAAATTATTTTTAGCCTGTCTCCAATGAGTATCTGCACCTTTATATATAATATGTCTTAAATCATTTAATCTTCCTGGCGTTTTAGGTTTTGAATTTTTTGTCCAAAGTTCTCTGCTTTGTCCACCTTTCCAGTTTTTAGTTGTGAATCCTAAGATTTCTACTTTGACAGAGCATCTTTCTAAAGTTCTAGACAAGATATCTGCACATATGGCAGCAATAGTAATTGGTCTTCCTCTCATAGATCCAGAATTATCAATCAACAAAGTTACTACTGTATCTTTAAAATCTAAGTCCTTTTCTTTTTTAAAAGATAAAGAATTATATGGGTCCATTATAATCCTTGGAAGTTTAGAGCTATCTAATAAACCTTCTTCTAAATCAAATTCCCATGCCCTATTTTGTTTTGCGAGCAATTGTCTTTGAAGTTTATTTGCTAATTTCGTTATAACATCTTGGAAACCAATTAGCTGTTGGTCTAAACTTTTTCTAAGTTTTGTTGCTTCATCAGCATTTTCTAAATTCTCAGCTTTTACTATTTCATCATACTGTGTAGTAAATATTTTGTAATCAAGATTAATATTGTCTATATTCTTTTTTACTATTTGCTCTGAACTTTGTTCATCTGTTTCAACTTCATTAAGTTGTTCGTCTAAGTTAAATTCATCAATGCTATAATCAGCATCTAGAGATGCTTGGGTCTCCTGTTCATTGTTTTCGTCTTTATTATCTTCGTTATCACTATTCTGATCATCATTTGATGGATTGTCTTCACCTTGATCCTGATTTTCCTCCTCCTTTTCGTTATCTTCATCGCTTTGAAAGATATCCATTTCTTCCAATATCTGAGAAAACTTTGAAGAATAGGTGTTTTGATCTTCAAGATTATTCATCAGAAATTCCTTATGTTTTTCAATTGAATTTTCAAAATCTTTCTCCCAAAAATTTAGCATTCTAGAAGCTAGAGCACTTAACTTTATTTTATGAAAATTTTTAAGCATATATAACTCAAAAGCCTCTGCTACAGGCACATCCTCTTTTGTTTTTAATTGATCTTTTCTTTTACGATTAATTATTTGTGAATAATTTTCATGAAAGTTTTTTTCTATTCCTTTAAGCATCTGTCCACCCAGGGCCTCATATCTAATTTTTTCAGCAATATTATAAAGTGATCTAGAGGAAGTATTGCTAGGTAAGTTTTTTTTATAAATCAACTCATCAGAAAATTTCTTCTTAAGAGCACTTGAGTCAGTCTCAGCACGTAATCTTATAAAGTCACTTGGATTAGTAAGATTATCGATTTCTAATGAAATAATATCTTTGGCTTTTTTTTCTTTTAAGTTTTTTTTATTTAAATCAAAATCGTCTGAAATTACTTTTGCTGTTGAGTTTAAAGCAATTCTGAATTTTTCTTTTAAGGTTGTTTCTTTAGAGCTCATTTAAATTTGAATATTTACCAAAGACTCTGGCAATTCTTCTCCAAAACATCTCTGATAATATTCTGCGATAGTATTTTTTTCAATATCATCACATTTATTAAGAAAAGTTACTCTAAAAGCGTAACCAGTGTCTTTAAAAATCTCAGAATTTTCAGCCCAATGCAATACAGTTCTAGGGCTCATTACAGTTGAAATATCTCCTGCTATAAATCCTTTACGTGTAAGAGATGCTACTTTTATCATATTAGCAACTTTTTCTTTCCCTTTTGCACTATTTAAATTTTTATTTTTAGACAACACAATATCCATTTCTCTTTCTAGGCTTAGGTAGTTTAATGTTGTAACGATATTCCATCTATCCATCTGTCCTTGATTAATTTGCTGCGTACCATGATAAAGACCTGTAGTATCACCAAGCCCTACAGTATTTGAGGTAGCAAATAATCTAAAAAATTTATTTTGTTTAATTACTTTGTTTTTATCAAGTAAAGTAAAATTACCCTCAGCCTCTAAAACCCTTTGAATAACAAACATAACATCAGGTCTCCCGGCATCATATTCATCAAAAACAAGTGCAACTGGATTTTGAATAGACCATGGTAATATTCCTTCATTAAATTGAGTTATTTGTTTACCGTCTTTAAGAACGATTGCATCTTTTCCAATTAAATCAATTCTACTTACATGACTGTCTAAATTTACACGGATACAAGGCCAATTTAATCTTGCAGCAATTTGCTCAATGTGAGTAGATTTTCCAGTGCCATGATATCCTTGAACTAAAACTCTCTTATTAAACGCAAATCCTGAAATAATTGCTAAAGTAGTATCTCTATCAAACTTGTAGTTTTTATCAATTTCAGGAACGTATTCATTTTTTTTTGAAAATGCGTCAACTTCCATTTCTGAGTCAATTCCAAAAGTTTGTTTTAATGAAACTTTAATATCTGGTTCTGTGTTAAGATTTGGTGTCAATTTTTTCTCTATAGGTATTTTTTAATTGGGTGTAAGCTAATGTTATAAGTTTAAGTTTTTCTTCATATTTTTTATTTCCAGAATTCATATCAGGGTGAAATTTTTTCACAAGTAATTTGAATTTATCTTGTATTTTCTTCCACTTTAAACCCACAGAAACCCCCAATATTCCAAAAGCTTTTATATCTTTATGATCGAATTTAAATTGACGCATATGATTATAATCTCCATTTATTTTTTCTTTATCTAACTCATCTCTCAAAGTTGTATTCCATAACACTTTGAAAAAATTATCTGAAGAGCTAAAGCTTTGCGTAGGTTTGTGCCAAGTCATGTCAGATTTTAAAAAATCCATTACTTGGTCATCATTCATTCCTGAAAAATAGTTCCAATTTTTATTAAATTCTTTTACATGCTCAAGGCATAGCATTCTAAATTTTCTGCTATTATCTTTTTCAACTGGTGCCTTATATTCACCTATTTCATTACAATTATTCCAGTCACAAATATTTTTCATGAT
>CACJSX010000028.1 GCA_902596185.1 uncultured Pelagibacteraceae bacterium | reverse complement strand
TTTAAGAAAATATGGTTCAAGATCTGAAAAAATAAATGAAACATTAGGCTATATATTGAATAGAAAAAAATGAAAAAAAATTATCAATTTTTAAATAATATCAACTTTCCATCTGATTTAAGAAAAGTTTCTGAAGATAATTTACAAAAAGTAGCAGATGAGGTGAGGGAGGAAATGATAAGTGCTGTTTCAGAAACAGGAGGTCACCTTGGTGCTGGTTTGGGAGTGGTTGAATTGACAGTTGCACTTCATTATGTTTTTGATACCCCAAATGATAAATTAATATGGGATGTTGGCCATCAATCTTACCCACATAAAATTTTAACTGGAAGAAAAGATAAAATTAGAACTTTAAGACAGGGCGATGGTTTATCAGGTTTTACAAAAAGATCTGAAAGTGAGTATGACCCATTTGGAGCAGCACATAGTTCAACATCTATTTCATCTGCATTAGGAATTGCAGAGGCAAATAAATTAGAAAATAAGTCTTCCAATGTAATTGCTGTAATAGGTGATGGAGCAATTAGTGCAGGTATGGCTTATGAAGCCATGAATAATGCTGGGGCATCTAAAACAAAAATAATTGTTATTTTAAATGATAACGATATGTCAATTGCAAAGCCAGTTGGAGCAATGAGAACTTACTTGGCAAAATTATTTACTGGTAAAATATATTTTAGTCTTAGAGAAACCTTAAAGTTAATTACATCTGCATTTTCAAAAAGATTTAGTGCTAAAGCAGGAAAAGCAGAGGATTTTTTCCGTTCAGCAGTCACTGGAGGTACATTGTTTAGTTCACTTGGTTTTTATTATGCAGGTCCTATAGATGGTCATGATTTATCAAGCCTAGTTCCAATTTTAAAAAACGCAAAAGAATCAAGACACGAGGGTCCTATAATGATTCATATCAAAACTCAAAAAGGAAAAGGTTATTCTTATGCAGAAAAAGCAAATGATCATTATCATGGAGTGTCAAAATTTAATGTTGAGACTGGAGAACAATTAAAGAGCAAATCAAACCTTCCAGCTTATACAAAAGTATTTGCAAACACGTTAGTTAAACATGCCAAAAAAGATAGCAAAATAGTAGGAATAACAGCAGCGATGCCAGGAGGGACTGGTATGGATATTTTTGGAAATGAGTTTCCAAATAGAATGTTTGATGTAGGAATAGCAGAACAACATGCTGTAACTTTTGCAGCCGGTCTCGCAACCGAGGGATACAAACCATATGCTGCAATTTATTCTACATTTTTACAGAGAGCATATGATCAAGTTGTCCACGATGTTGCCATTCAAAGTTTACCAGTTAGATTTGCGATAGATAGAGCAGGATTAGTTGGTGCTGATGGATCAACACATGCTGGTTCATTTGATATAACTTACTTATCAACTTTACCTAACTTTGTAGTAATGGCAGCAAGTGATGAAGCTGAACTTGTTAAAATGATTAATACTTCAGTAGATATAAATGACAGACCTTCTGCAATTAGATATCCAAGAGGAACCGGAGTAGGTGTTGACCTCCCATCAATAGACGAAAAAATTGAAATTGGTAAAGGGAGAGTCGTTCAACAAGGGACACAAGTTTGTATTTTAAACCTCGGTACTCGACTTGAGGAGTGCAAGTTAGCTGTAGAGGAATTAAAAGCAAAAGGAGTTTCAACAACTTTGATAGACGCCAGATTTGCTAAGCCTTTAGACGAAGAACTTATACTAAAATCTGCTAAGAAACATGAGCTTATGATAACTATTGAAGAGGGATCAATAGGTGGTTTCGGTTCTCATGTTAAAAATTTATTAGCTGAAAGAGGAGTATTTGATAAAGGTTTAAAATTTAGATCAATGACTTTGCCAGATGAATTTATTGAACAAAATGATCCAAAAAAAATGTACGATAAAGCTGGATTAAACAGTTCTCAAATCTCTAAGAAAATTGCTGATATTTTGTTTCAAGAGGAAAAAATAAGAGTTGTGAAAAATTAATTTAAGCTAACTACATTGGGCTTTATTCATTAAGTAGTGGTCAAGTAAAACACAGTTCATCATAGCTTCACCAATTGGTACAGCTCTAATTCCTACACAAGGATCATGTCTACCTTTAACAGATATTGAAGTATTTTTCCCAAATTTATTTATAGTTTTTCTACTAGTTAAAATTGACGATGTTGGTTTGACAGCAAAAGATGCAATAATTTCTTGGCCCGTAGAAATTCCACCAAGAATTCCACCCGCTTTATTTGAATTGAATTTTAATTTATTTCCTTTTGAAGAAATTTCATCTGAATTTTGTTCTCCACTTAATTGTGCTGAGTTCATTCCTGCACCAATATTTACACCTTTAACTGCATTAATACTCATTAGACCTGAAGCTATGTCAGTATCCAATTTTGAATAAATTGGAGCACCTAAACCAACTGGGATACCTCTTGCTCTTATTTCAATTACTGCTCCACATGAGGATCCTGATTTTCTTACACCAAGCAAATATTTTTCCCATAATTTAATCATTGATTTATCTGGACAAAAAAATGGATTTTTTGAAATTACTTTATCGTTCCATTGATTTGTATCACATCCAAGAATTCCTAGCTGAGTTACTGCACCAATTACTTTAAATTTTTTACCTAATTTTTTTTGAAGTACAACTTTTGCTATTGCACCGGCCGCAACTCTTGCTGCAGTTTCTCTAGCAGAAGATCTGCCACCACCTCTATAGTCTCTAATTCCATATTTTTTAAAATAAGTAAAATCTGCATGACCCGGTCTGAACTTATCTTTAATATTACTATAATCTTTGGATCTCATATCTTTGTTGAAGATTATGAGAGAAATAGGTGTTCCTGTAGTTTTACCTTCAAATACTCCTGACAATATTTGAACTTTGTCATCCTCTTTTCTCTGAGTTGTAAATTTAGATTGTCCTGGTTTTCTTTTGTCTAATTCTATTTGAATATCTTGCTCTTTAAGATTTATGTTTGGAGGACAACCATCAACAATACAACCAATTGCAGGTCCATGAGACTCTCCCCAAGTTGTGAAACGAAATAGCTTTCCAAAAGTATTAAATGACATTATTTATATTATATAGATTATTTTGTTTAAATTATGAATCAAAAAAACTCTTTAGGTCTTAATAGTTGCTTTCTTGATATAGATGATCCAATTCATTTATTTCATGAATGGATGGAGGAAGCAAAGAAAACTGAGCCAAATGATCCAAACGCTGTTGCTTTGGCCACATCAGATAAAAATAACATTCCTTCAGTTAGAATGGTTTTACTTAAAGATTTCAATAAAGATGGATTTGTATTTTATACAAATTTAAATAGTCAAAAGGGAAATGAATTAAAAGAAAATCCGTATGCTGCGATGTGTTTCCATTGGAAAAGTCTCCTAAGACAAATAAGAATTAATGGAAAGGTGTCATTGGTTTCTGATCAGGTTGCAGATGAATATTATTCATCTAGAGCGTATGAAAGTCGGATAGGAGCATGGGCTTCTAAGCAAAGTGAAGAATTAAATTCGCGAGAACAATTGTTAAAATCTATACAAGATTACAAAAAAAAATATAGCAACAAATCAGATGTACCAAGACCAAGTCACTGGTCTGGATGGATTTTATCTCCAGATAGTATTGAATTTTGGCTAGATGGTGAGAGTAGAATCCACGAGAGATTAAAATATAATAAAGATAACTCCGGGAAGTGGAAAAAGTTTTTATTAAGTCCTTAAAAATTTCTTGATAAACTAAATGATGTTAATCTTTTAAGAATATTTTTTTCTTCAGAATCTTTAAATACACTTAGAGAATTTGAGGCTAAATTTATATAGTGCTGTGCTTTTTGATAGCATTCCTGAATTATTTTATACTTATTTATAAGAGCAATAATTTCATTAAAGTCATCTTTTGTTCTTAACTTTTTTTTAAAAATATTTGATAAAATTTTCTTTTCACCATTTCCTAATTTTTGAAAAAGTAAAATTATTGGTAAGGTAATTTTTCCTTCAAAAAAATCTTGGCCAATTTTTTTACCAAATAGTTTGAGCTCAGCATTATAATCTAGTGTGTCATCTGCTATTTGAAAAGTTAATCCTAAGTTTCTTCCATAAAATTCTAAAGCATCTTTTTCTTTATTTTCTGAATCAGATAAAATTGCACCAACTTTAGTTGCTGCTGCAAACAACTCGGCAGTTTTAGCTGAAATTATTTTTAAATATGTTTCTTCCAGCATATCAACTTCACCTTTGTGTTGAAGTTGCAGGACTTCTCCTTGTGCAATTTTGGATGAAGTGGACGATAATAATTTTAAAACTTCTAGGTTTCCGTCTTCTACCATCAATTCAAAACATCTACTCAATAGATAATCTCCTATTAAAACTGAGGAATGATTATCCCAAACTTTGTTTAAAGTTTTTTTTCCTCTTCTAACTGTACCTTCATCAATTACATCATCATGCATCAATGTTGCGCTGTGAATCAATTCAACACATGCAGCTAAATTTATATCTCTAGAACCTTTAGAGTAACCGCATAATTTTGCACTACCTAACGTTAATAAAGCTCTTAGTCTTTTTCCTCCAGTTTCTATGTGATAATCTGTCATTTTTTGAACCAGCTGTACGTCACTAGATAATTTTGATTTTATTTTTTCTTCGGTTAAAACCAGTTTTTCTTCAACTGAGTATTTAAGCTGAAAATATGAATCATTTATCTGATTTTTAAGCTGTACAACTGTTCCCATAACATTTTTAAATTAGTATAATTTGTTTATATTTATTACTTATCAATTGACGCACCAGTTTCTTCAATTATAAGTAGTCTTTATATTCAATTAATAATTCTATAAGACTTACCTATGTTCTCTTTTTTTAAAAAGAAAAAAATTGTTGCTCACTTGAAATTAAGTGGAGTTATTGGTAATGCTGGAAAATTTAAACAAGGTATCGATTTTGCAGGTCAAGAAGAACTTATTAAAAAGGCTTTTTCTTTGAAAAAAGCAGCATGTGTTGCTATATCAATTAATTCTCCAGGAGGATCACCAGTTCAATCTCATTTAATTTACAGTTTTATTAGACAACAAGCAAAAAAACACAAAAAAAAAGTTATTGTATTCGCTGAAGACGTGGCAGCTTCTGGAGGTTATTTGATTTCTTGTGCTGGAGATGAAATTTATGCAAATTCTAGTTCAATAATTGGATCTATAGGAGTGATATATTCTTCTTTTGGATTTACTGAGTTGATAAAAAAAATTGGGGTTGAAAGAAGAATCCATACTGCAGGTAAAAACAAAAGCACACTTGATCCATTTTTAGAGGAAAAAAACGAGGATATTGAAAGATTAAAAATTATTCAATTGGATCTTCATAAAGACTTTATAGACGTTGTTGAAAAAAGCAGAGGATCAAAATTAAACAAAACTGATGTAGAACTTTTTTCAGGTGAGTTTTGGTCAGGAAGTAAAGCAAAAAATTTAGGATTGATTGACGGAATAGGTAATGCACATGAAATACTAAAAGAGAAATTTGGTGAGGACGTAATTATTAAAAAATTTCAAAAATCAAAAGGATGGTTAAGTCAAAAACTTTCTTCATCTAGCAATCAAGTAGATCAAATAGCAAGTATTTTAGATGAAAGATCAATTTGGCAAAGATATGGTTTCTAAAGCAAAAAAAGAAAAAAAAAAAATTCAAACATTCCAAGAAACAATTTTAAATCTTCAGAAATTTTGGAGTAAAAAAGGATGCATTATTCTTCAACCTTACGATATGGAGGTTGGTGCAGGAACTTTTCATCCAGCAACTACACTAAGATCACTCGGAGCTAAACCATGGAAAGCAGCTTACGTACAACCATCAAGAAGACCCACAGATGGAAGATATGGAGATAATCCAAACAGGTTACAACACTATTATCAATTTCAAGTTTTAATTAAACCTTCCCCTGAAAATATAAAAAAACTTTACCTAAATAGTTTATCTACTATAGGAATAGATCATAATGATCATGATATAAGGTTTGTTGAAGATGATTGGGAAAGTCCAACATTAGGTGCTGCAGGATTGGGATGGGAAGTATGGTGTGATGGAATGGAAATTACTCAATTCACCTATTTCCAACAAATGGCTGGATTTGATTGTAAACCTGTATCAGTTGAAATCACATATGGCTTAGAAAGAATTTGTATGTTTACTCAAAAAGAAAAAAATGTTTATGATTTATTATGGAATGATGAAGGTGTAAAATATCACGAAGTTTTTCATCAAGCTGAAAAAGAATTTTCGGCATATAATTTTGAACATGCGAATGTAGAAACCCTTTTGAAAATGTTTGAAATGCATGAGACTGAGGCAAAAGCTTTGGTAGAAAAAAAAATTTCTTTACCAGCATATGATCAATGTTTAAAAGCCAGTCATGTCTTTAATATTTTAGATGCAAGAGGTGCAATCAGTGTTGCACAAAGAGCAGGTTATATTGCTAGAATAAGAGATATTACAAAATCTACGGCAGGTGTTTGGTTAGATAGTCAAAAATAATGTCAGAGTTTTTTTTAGAATTATTTAGCGAGGAAATACCTTCAAATCTTCAACAAGATTTAAGAGAAGATTTACTTAAAAGTTTTAATGATTTATTTTTAGAAAAATCAATTTTATTTAAAAAAAGCTCATCATACTCAACACCAAACAGACTAGTGGTTGTGTTTGAAGGTGTTCAAAAAAATGTTGTACTAAAATCTAAGGAGATTAAAGGTCCAAATATTAAGTCGCCAGAGGTGGCACTGGAGGGGTTTGTTAGGTCAAATAAAATCTTAAAAAAAGATCTTTATCAGAAGAAGACTGACAAAGGAGAATTTTATTTTTTCAAGACAAAATCAAAAAAATTGAACACACATGAATTGCTAGAAGAATGGATCCCGATATTATTAAATAAAATTCAATGGAAAAAATCAATGTATTGGGGAACTTTTGACCTAAATTGGGGGAGACCATTAAAATCAATTCTAGCTGTATTTGATAAAAAAAAATTAAATTTTAATTTTCATCACCTAACATCTTCTAACTCAACTTTTATTGATAAAGAATTTGAGGAAAATAAAAAGTCGTTTTTAGAATTTAAAAATTATAAAAGCTTTTTTAAAAAAATTGACATTATTGTTGATCACAATGAAAGAAAAAAGTTAATAGAAAAAAAATTCAATAATATATTAAAAAATAAAAGTATTAAGATTCAACATAATCCCAGATTACTTAATGAGGTTGTAGATTTAACAGATCAACCAAATATCCTTATTTGTGAATTTGATAAGAAATTTTTAAATATTCCAAAAGAAATATTAATTATTACCATGCAATACCATCAAAAATATTTTCCTATATTTGATAATAAAGAAAATATTACAAATGAGTTTTTAGTGGTTGCAAACAAAAAAGATAAAAAGGGATTAATTAAATTAGGAAATGAAAGAGTGGTTGAAGCAAGATTAAGTGACGCAGAATTTTTTTGGAAAAAAGATAAATCTCAAAATATGGTCAAAAAAGTTACTGATTTAAAATCAATGAATTATTTTAAAGGACTAGGAAGTTATTTCGATAAAGCTCAAAGAATGAGAAAATTGGGTGGAATGATATCCGATGAACTTTTGATTAGTAAAGAAAAAGTTGAATTATCAGCATCAATTTGTAAAGTTGATTTATTGTCAGAACTAGTAGGTGAATTCCCAGAACTCCAAGGTGTGATGGGAGGTTATTTTGCTAATGCACAAGGTTTTG
>CACJSX010000027.1 GCA_902596185.1 uncultured Pelagibacteraceae bacterium | reverse complement strand
ACTTCATCAAATGTTTTGAATGTTAAAATAGGAATAAGGGGGCCGAATGGTTCTTCTTTCATTATTGTAAAGTTGTCTTTTACATCGTCAAAAAAGGTTGGTTCATAAAAATATCCTTTATTAAAACCAGATGGTCTTTTTCCACCCATTAGTACTTTTGCACCTTCTTTTTTTGTAGTTTCAACTAGTTTTTCTATTTCTTCTAATCTCTTAGCAGTACTTAATGGACCCAATACAACTCCTTCATCCATTCCATTACCTATTTTTAATTTTTTTGCTCTTTCCATGAAAGCACCAACAAATTCATCTTTTTTACTTTCTTGAATATAAAATCTATTAGGTGAAATGCAGACTTGACCGTTATTTCTAAATTTTCCAGTTATTGCTATATCGGCAACTTTATTGATATCTACGTCTTCACAAACGATAAATGGAGAATGTCCACTAAGTTCCATAGTAACTCTTTGAACTTTTTCAGCAGCTTTTTTTAAAATAATTTTTCCAACCCTTGTTGATCCAGTTATGGAAACTTTTTTAACAATATCAGACTCCATTAATTCATTTGAAATTTCAGCAGGATCTCCTGATAACATATTTACAACGCCATCTGGTATGCCAGCGTCTTTACATATATTGATTAATTCCATTACAGATCCTGGAGTGATTACATCTGGTTTACAGATTACAGAACATCCAGCAGCTAATGCTGTTGAAATTTTTCTAGCGGCTAAAAGTGTTGGAAAATTCCATGGGATCAGTGCTGCAACAACACCAACTGGCTGATAATATACATGGCCTCTTGTTTCAGGAAATCTGGTTTGAAAAGTTTGGCCATAAATTCTTTTTGTCTCCTCAGCATTCCATTCGAAAATATCTGCAGCACCAGTTACCTCACCAACACCTTCTGCTAATGGCTTTCCAACTTCTAAAGTTAGCCATTTCGCTATTATATCTTTTCTCTCTCTTATTAAATCAGCAATCTTTCTGAGTACATAAGCTCTTTGCCAAGGTGGAGTGTTTTTCCAAATTTCTAAACCTTTTTCTGCTGATTTTAATGCTTTCTGAACTTCAACAGATGAAGCTTTTGAAGCTTCTCCTATAACTTCCTCTGTTGCAGGATTAATTACATCGTAAGTTTCTTTTTTTTCAGCTTGTTGCCATTTGCCATCAATAAATTGTCCAAATTTTTCGTACATAGAATTTATTTAAGTTTACTTAATTAGGTTTTTTATTTTATAATTAATTATATATAAACATTATACTCAATCAAAGTTAAACTTAATTGATGAAAAAAAATACACTTACTTGTGCACACGCTGTTGTTAAATATTTAATTTCTCAAAAAATATTAATAAATGGTAAAAAAGAACCTTTGTTTCCAGGAGTATTTGGAATTTTTGGCCATGGAAACGTAGCTTGCTTAGGTCAAGCACTAGAAGAAAATCAAAAAGAACTTCCAACATATAGAGGGCACCATGAACAAAATATGGCTCTTACAGGAATTGGTTATGCAAGAGCAAAAAGAAGACAACAGATTTTTGTAGCCACATCGTCGGTAGGTCCGGGAGCAACAAATATGGTTACAGCTGCAGCAGTTGCTATGAGTAACAGGTTACCTATTTTATTTTTACCTGGAGACACATATGCAAACAGAATGCCAGATCCAGTATTACAACAAGTTGAGCATTTTAATAATCCTGGAATAACAGCTAATGATGCATTTAAACCAGTTACAAGATATTTTGATCGAATAACCAGACCAGAGCAGATTATTCAATCTTTCCCAGCAGCCGTCCAAACAATGTTAGATCCTGCAGACTGTGGTCCAGCATGTATTGCTTTAAGCCAAGACATACAAGGTCAAACCTTTGATTACCCTGAAGAATTTTTTAAAGAAAGAGTACACGTAATTAGAAGACCAAGACCAGATGAATTTCAAATTAGAGAAGCAGTAGAAAAAATTAAATCCTCTAAAAAACCAATTATGATTTCAGGTGGTGGAGTTTTTTATTCGGATGCAATGGAAGAGTTAAGTCAGTTTGCAATTAAACATAATATACCAGTCACTCAAACTGTTATGGGATATTCTACAATGAAAAGAGATCATTCTCATTTTGCAGGTCAGATAGGTGGTTTAGGTGGAAAAAACACAAATACTCTAGCAAAAGAAACAGATTTAGCAATCGCAGTTGGAACTAAACTTGCAGATTTTACAACTGGATCATGGGCAAACTTTGAAAACGAAAATTTTAAACTTGTTTCAATAAATGTATCAAGGTTTGATGCTAATAAACATTTAGCTCAAGCTGTCATTGGAGACGCTAAAGTTTCATTAACTGAGCTTTCACAAGCATTAGGTAGTTGGAAAGCTGGAGAGGAATGGAATAAAAAATCTCAAACTGAACTCAAATCATGGAATGAGCATATAGATAAAGAGAGTGCGCCAACAAATCAAGAAGTTCCAAGTTATGTTCAGGTAATTGGGACAATTTATAGAAACTCTGATCCTACAGATATTGCTGTTACTGCAGCAGGAGGTTTGGTAGGTGAAGTTGTTCAAGTTTGGAGACCAAGAGAATTAAATACTCATGAGACGGAGTGGGGCTTTAGTTGTATGAGTTATGAAATCTCTGGAGCTCTTGGAATAAAAATGGCTAATCCTGATAAAGAGGTAATTTCTTTTGTAGGCGACGGTTCTTATCTTTTAAATAACACAGATATATATTCATCAGTTATTACAAAAAATAAATTGATAATAATAGTTTGTGACAATGGTGGGTTTGCAGTTATCAATCGACTTCAATTATTTAAAGGCGGTAAAGAATACAACAACTTATTAAAAAGTTCTAATACCCCTGGATTAGTTGATGTTGATTTTGCCAAACATGCAGAAAGTATGGGAGCTAAATCTGAACACGTTAATTCAATTTCAGATCTTGAAGCTGCATTTAAGAGAGCGAAAGCTTCTGATGTAACTTATGTTATTTCAATAAAAACTCATGCATATAAGTGGGTTGAAGGATCAGCTTTTTGGGACAGTCCAACACTAGAAATTCCGACTACTAAAGAAAATGAAGAAGCTTTAAAACTTTACAAAGAAGGAAAAGTCAAACAAAGACAAGGTGTATAAACCTGTATGAATAAAGTATTTAAAGTTGGTCTTATAGGATGTGGGCATATTTCCGAAACTTATTTTAGAGCTGAAAAATATTTTAATAATATCAAAATTGTAAAGTGTGCAGACATCAATCATAACAACGCACTTAAATGTGCAAAGATTTATAAAATTCAGGCTTTGAGTGTGAAAGATTTATTAAAAGATAAAGAGGTTGAAATAATTTTAAATTTAACTATTCCTAAAGCGCATTATCAAGTTGCAAAGCATGCTTTACAAAATAATAAACATATTTATTCAGAAAAACCATTAGCTATTAATTTTAAAGATGGAAAAGATCTACTTAAAATAGCAAAAAAGAAAAAACTTTATATTGGCAATGCACCAGATACATTTTTAGGTGGTGGGATTCAGAAATCAAAAGAATTAGTCGATAAAAAAATAATTGGAAAAATAAATTTAGGTAATGCTATTTTTGCTTTTCCTGGAGTACAATCTTATCATCCAAACCCTGAACCATGGTTTTCAAAAAAAGAGGGAGGTCCAGTAATTGATATGGGTCCTTATTATTTAACAGCTTTAGTGAATTTATTAGGACCAGCAAAAAAAGTTACTGGAAGCATAGTAAATGGAGTTAAAAGAAGAACTATTGGAATAGGCCCAAGAAAAAATAAAATATTCAAAGTTGAGTGTCCAACAACATATTTATCAACTATCACGTTTGAGAATGGAACAATTATTAGATTAACCTTGTCATTTGATGTAATCGCTCATCAAAGAAATCATATTGAGCTATATGGAGATAAAGGCTCTATGATCGTGCCAGATCCAAATATGTTTGGAGGCCCAGTTTATATTTGTAAAAAGTTAGGGGATCCTTGGAAAGAATACAAAACTAATAAAATGCCATTAGGAAAAATTAATATTAGAACACAAAGTTCTAGAGCAAATGAGTCACCAACAAATGCAAATTATAGAGGAGCAGGTCTGGCGGAAATGGCCTATTCAATTGAAAATAAAAAACTAAACAAATGTAATGGAGAATTATCTTTACATGTTTTAGATATTATTCAATCAACAATGAAAGCTTGTAAAACTAATAAAGCACAATTAATTCAAACAAGCTGTAAAAAACCAAAAGCCTTTACTCTTAAAGAAATCAAAAAAATATTAAATTAATAAAAATTGAGTTTTTAATTTATTGATTTGTTTTTATTTTCAGCCATTGATAATGCAATTTTAAATGAATTTAAAATTGGAGCCAAGTTTGCCTCATTTTTTCCTGCAATAGCAAATGCAGAACCATGAGCTGTAGTAGTCACTGGCACAGTTAATCCACCTTGAACTGTTACTCCTCTATCAAAACCAAATGCTTTGAGACCAGATTGTAGAGCATCATGATACATACCAACCATACAATCATGATTTTTATTTTTATATGCCACTACGAATGATGTATCACAAGGCAAAGGACCATCAACGTTGTAACCAAGTTTTTTTGCCTCCTCAATTGCTGGTATAATTTCATCTTTTTCTTCTGTACCAAACTCTGCATGAGGATTAAGTGCTTGAATAGCAATTCGAGGTTTCTTTACACCATTCAGCTCCATGACTTCATTAATTAATTTTATAGGCTTCATAATGTTCTCTTTTGTAATATGTTTAGCTACTTCTTTGATAGGAATATGAGATGTAACTCTTGCTGTCCAAAAATTATCTATAACATTAAACTCACAACAGAAACTATTTACTTCAAGTTTTTCAGCCATTAATTGCAATTCATCTGAGTGTTTATTTCCCCCAAGTTTTAAACTTGTTTTGTTCATTGGTGCAAAATTAATAGCGTCTATTTTTTTTTCTTTAGCAAGAGATAAAGCTAAATCTAAAGCTTCCAATACACTTTCACCAGACTCTTTTGATGGTTCAGCTAATTTATATTTATGATTTTTTCCTTTAGAAATATCTAACAAAAATCTATTTGATTTATTGAAATCAATTTCATCGAAATTTTGAACAACATCTATATTATGTGAAATTCCTGTAATACTATTTCCATTTTCAAATACTTGTTTTTCACCAATTATGACGATGTTTGCTTTTTTTGTCATCTCATCATTTAAAAGTTTTGAAATTAATTCTGGTCCAATCCCAGCTGGATCACCAAGTAGAAGAGCAATGTTAGATTTATTTTCAGTCATTTTTTTCTTTACGTCTTGTAGCAGATTATGTTTAAATTATTAAATATAAATTAACTAAAGAGGAAAATAATGAAAAAAAGCTTTAAACTATTTTTAGCAGCCGCTTTCCTAGTAACTGAGTTTTTTGTTGTAGCTCTTCCATTAATGATCACTTCAGCTAAAGCTGACGGTCATCCAATACAAGCAATTACTCATGCTGGTTTTGGTGGTGGAACTGACGTTACTACTAGAATGATGTTGTTAAGAGCAAGAAGAGTTCTTAAGCAGGATATGCAATTAGTAAACAAAAAAGGTGGTGGTGGAGCAGCATCTATGGATTACATGATGTCTTTACCAGCTGATGGAAACCATACATTAACTTGGACAACAGGTCATGCTGTATCTATGGCTTTAGGTAAAACTAAAGTTAAGTTAAGCGATATGCAACCACTTGCAAGAGGAACTGATGATCCTCAATTATTTGTTGTTAACTGTAAAAACGATATCAAAGATGCTAAAAAATTCATTAGCACACAAAAATCAAAATCACTAAAATATGGAACTACTCATACAGGTGGTATTGACGATGTTAGTGCAATCGCATTTACAAAAAAAGGTGGATTAAAAGATCCAACTATAGTTGCTTACAAAGGTGTTGCACCAATTAAAACTAACCTTATCAAAGGAGATATTGATGTAGGTGTTTTAAACTTAGGTGAAGCATTGACTGAAATTAATGAAGGTAAACTTTGTGTTTCAGTTGTATTAGCAAACAATAGAATGGCTAAAATTGGAGACTCTCCAACAGCAAAAGAATTAGGTATACCTGTTTCTTTATCAACTGTTAGAGGTTTCGTAACTAAAAAAGGTGCTCCAGCAGACAGAGTGAAACAATTAGAAGCTGGAATGATGAAAGCTATGAGCCACAACTACTACAAAAATTTCTTAACAGAAATTGGACTTGATGAAACAAGTGTTGTTGGTGCAGATGAATGGGGTAAGCAAATGGAAGAAATGCTTGCTGAAATGACTGCGCAGCTTAAAGCTTTAGGTTACATTAACTAATCTAATTAAAAGTACATTTGAATATGAAAAATGTACAAAAATCAAAAGGGGCAAACAAAAGTTTGCCCTTTTTTTTTAAAGATGAATTTAAGGTTTCGTTTGTAATTATTTTTGTATCGTTAATTTTATTAGTCACCACTTTTACATTTGATGTTGTTCCTCCAATTTTAAATAGGGGAATTCAACCAGCAACATTTCCAAAAGCATTATTAATTTTAATAATTGCTATGACATTAATTATTTATTATTTAGCAACTAAAAATCCTTGGAAAATTGAAAAGAAATTACCAAAATCATTTTTTCTAACATTATTTAGTTTTATTCTATTTGTAATAGTTTCTAAAACTTTAGATTTTTTTTTAGCCATATCAGCTTTATCTATTTTTGTTGCTTACTATTGGGGTGAAAAAAGATTATTTTATTTATTATTGGTTGGAATTATTTTTCCAATTATTGTTTTTATATTTTTTGAAACAATTTTAGGTTTAAGATTTCCTCCAGGAATAATTACTAACATTTACTATAGCTAGATGGATAATTTGTTATTAATGCTGGCACCACTTTTTAGTTCTAAATTATTGTTAGTCTTGTTTTTTGGAACTTTATTTGGTTTGATATTAGGAGTGTTACCCGGTTTAGGACCAACGACAGGTGGAGCATTAATACTGCCTTTTACAATGACACTAGATCCATTATCTGCAATTGTTTTATTAACTTCTATCTATTGTGCTGGAACTTATGGAGGTGCAATAACAGCTGTACTTATAAATACCCCTGGAACCCCAGCAGCTGCAGCAACTTGTTTGGATGGTTATCCTTTAGCACAAAAAGGCGAAGCAGGAAGAGCCTTAGGTATGGCAACAGTATCAAGTACCGTTGGAGGTATTTTTAGTGTTGTTATATTAGTTTTCTTTGCACCTATATTGGCACAACTTGCTTATGAATTTGGCCAACCAGAATACTTTGCATTAGCAATATTTGGTTTAACAATGCTTGCATCAATTGGTGAAGGCAGTCCAATTAAAAATTTAATTGCAGGTGCGTTTGGAATATTGATTTCTACAGTTGGAAAAGATTTTATGACTTCAATTGACCGTTTTACTTTTGGGATCAATGAACTAACTGAAGGAATAGGTTTTATACCAGTAGTAGTTGGACTTTTCGCAATGAGTGAAATGTTAACTCAATCAACATTAATCAATCAAGTATTTAACAGAATAGCCTTGAAAGCAATTAAGCTTCCTAGCAAAGATGATTATAAGAAAACTTGGAAAACAATATTACGATCAAGTGGAATTGGATCTTTTATAGGAGTATTACCAGCAGAAGGTGGAACAGTTGCCTCTTTGATTGGCTATTCTGAAGCTAAAAGATTTTCAAAAAAACCAGAAGAATTTGGCAAAGGTTCAATAGAAGGTATTGCTGGAGCAGAAGCGGCAAATAATGCAGCAACAGGTGGTGCGATGGTCCCAACTTTAGCGCTAGGTATTCCTGGTAGCGCAACAACAGCTGTTATACTTACAGGATTGATTATTCATGGTGTTAGACCTGGACCAGAATTGTTTAGAGAACAGCCAGATTTCTTATATGGAATTTTTGGTGCTATGTTGATTGCGAATATTCTCTTTTTTATTTTTGGATTTTTTGGAGCAAAAATATTTGCAAGAATAACTTTAGTTCCTAATAAAATTTTATGGCCAATGATATTTGCTGTTTCAGTATGTGGAACTTATTCTTTAAATCAATCAATAATTGATGTTTGGATAATGTTATTTTTTGGAGTGCTAGGCTTCTTTATGAGAAGATATGGTTTTTCAGTTGTTCCAGTTATTATTGGATTAATTTTGGGTGAGTTAGTCGAAGGAACTTTAAGACAATCTCTAGTTATATTTGATGGTAATTGGCTGATGTTTTTTACAAGACCAATTGCTTTAACATTCTTTA
>CACJSX010000026.1 GCA_902596185.1 uncultured Pelagibacteraceae bacterium | reverse complement strand
TTAATAAATCATCCCCATTCCCAGCTATTGCAGTTTGTCCTGATACCAAAACGTATCCTATGTCTGCAAACTCTAAACCTTTTTTGGCATTTTGCTCAACTAGAATTATAGTTTTTTTTTCATTTTGCTGAAGATCTCTCAAAATTTCAAAAACCATATCAATGTATCTTGGTTCTAAACCAATTGATGGTTCATCAACCAATAATACAGATGGCTTCATAACTAAAGCTCTAGATATTTCTAATAATCTTCTTTCTCCACCAGATAACACCTTTGCAGGTTGGTTTCTTCTATTTCTTAATCTCTCATATTTTTCTAAAATTCTTTCTGCTTCTTGAAATGATTCTTCTGTTTTATCTTTAATATACCCACCCATTAATAAATTTTCTTCAACTGTCATGTCTGGAAAGACAGAATTATCTTGCAGAATATATGCAATTCCCACTGATTTTAATTTTTCAGCTGGTGTAAGGTTAGTTATTTCTTTTCCATCTATTTCGATTTGACCTGAAAAAATATTTGTAAATCCATATATTGAATGGAGTATCGTTGATTTCCCTGCACCGTTTGGACCAATTAAACATAATGATTGAGCCTTATTTACAAATAAATCAAAGTTATGTAAAATTTCCATTTTTCCGTATCCAGCACTCAAGTTTTTAATTGTTAAATGAATTTCGTTTGGAGATAGTTTTTTTAAATCTTCTGGTGTTGGAGCTTTACCTAAAACTTCATACTGATTTGACATTATTGAGCTCCTAAATAAGCATCGATAACACGCTTATCATTTTTAATTTCATCTGGCGAACCATTAGCTAACATTTTACCATGAGCTAAACAAAAAATATTCTCTGCTAATTGCATTATTACTCTCATGTTGTGCTCGATAACTAAAAGAGTAATTCCAAAATCTTGATTTACTTTTATTAATCTATCTATAATTCCATTGATCAAAGTAGGGTTAATTCCTGCAGTTGGCTCATCTAATAAAAGCATTTCTGGCTCATTCATTAATGCCATAGCAAGCTCTAGTAGTTTTTGTTGTCCAAAAGATAAATCTCCAGCTCTTAATTTTCTTTTTTGATACAGTCCAACAAAATTCAATAAATTTTCTGCTTTTTCTGTTAATTCCTGAGGTATCTTTGAAAATATTTTAAACATACTTTCATCACTTCCTTTATGACTAATAAGCATGTTATCGATGCAGTTCAATTTCCCATAAATTCTTGTCTGCTGAAATGTTCTTAATAAACCTAATTTAGCAATAACTGGAACTGGTAATTCAGAAACTTCTTTTCCGTTAAATTTAATTGATCCTTGATCGATAGGATAAGTTCCTACGATAGAATTAAACAATGTTGTCTTTCCAGATCCATTTGGACCAATCAATCCTACTATTTTTCCCTTTTCTACAGACATAGAAATATCAACGTTAGCTTTTACTCCTCCAAAAGATTTACAAACGTTATTTACTTCAAGAATACTCATTTTATTTCTACCTGTGCCTTTCGGTCTGCTTCATCAACCACTTCTCCAAATCGTTCTGGATATTTTTCTCTTAGCCATCCCATAATTCCCTCTGGGAAATAAATTACAATTACAACAATCAAAACGCCCAAAGCAACATACTGCCAACCCAAAAAGAATGTCCAAAAACCTTCTTTAAATATATGAAATACAGTTGCTCCAATAACTGGTCCCCATAAAGTTCCTTTACCACCTAATATTGCCATTAGAACCATGAACACTCCCATTTCTCTTCCATCGAAAGCTACATCTGTCGAGTCTATATATCCAACTAAGCCGCCCATTATTCCACCTGCTAGACCACAGAAGAAAGCAGATATCATCCAACCAATAATTTTATATTTCATGGTCTCTATTCCCATCGCCTCAGCTTTATCCTCGTTATCTCTAATAGCATTTAAAATTAATTTAAATCTTGTAGAGTAAATTGCTTTGACAGCAGTAAAAGTTAAGATCAAAACTATGAAACTTAAAAAATAAAAAAATTCACCTCTAGCTTCTAAACTTCCAACATTAGGAAAAGGGGGAGTTGTAAACCCTTGTCCTGCTCCAATAATTTCTATTCCACCAGAAATTTCACCCGCAGCTACACCTAAACCTAATGTACAAATTGCAAAATAATGTCCTCTAAGTCCAAGAATAGAATATCCAATTAAACCAGCTACAATAGTTGGAACTACAGCAGCTACAACTAGTCCAACTGCCATTCCTTGAAAAAACTGTGTAGGAGTATGAACAAATGTTTTTTCTCCACCACTTTCAGTCCATTCAGCTAACGGGAAAAACATTCCAACTTGAACTGAGGCGCATAAATACATTCCCAGTCCATAAAATAATATATTTCCAAAAGTGTTATATCCCATTTCACCACCTTGAATATTCCAAGTGATTGCAAGAACAATCAATATACAAAGAATTGATAATTGAACTTTAAATGCAGGAAATACATAAGGAGCTACTAGCCCAAAAATTAATATACCTATATATAAAATTAAATTATTTTTGTTCATATAAGCTATTGATTTTATTTCTAAAATTCTGATCTACTGTAAAATAATGGCCATCTTCATCATGAACACTTGACCCTGAAGAATGATATTCATCTAAATGCTTTTTAAATTCATTTATATCAACGACAACAGATTTCCCCTCGTTATCATTAATTTTAACTTTTCTCATTTTAAATACTCTCTTTTTCTAGAAAGTTTAAATCTTCTGTAAACTAGGATTAAAACCAATAATAAAAATACTGAACCGATTCTAAATTCTGTTCCTAAAATATAATCTGCAAACTCTTCAAAAACTCCTAATCCCATTCCTGACATTGCAACACCAGGCAAATTTCCTAATCCTGCTACAATTACAATCATAAAAGATCTAATCGTATATGGTAAGCCCATATAAGGATGAATAGTAAATGTTATTGAAATTAATGCTCCAGCAACACCACAAAGAGCAGCATTTATTCCAAATGTTGCTGCATAAACTTTTTCTGTATCAACGCCTAAAATCTTTGCGGCTCTTGCATTTTGAGCTGTAGCTCTAATAGCGCGACCAAGCTTAGACTTTTTCATGTAAATTACTAAACAAACTGCAAACAAAATACTTATAAATGCTGAAAATATTTTTGAATTAGGTAACACAACATTGCTATCAAACAACATGGTTGTTCCATAACCAGAGTTTGCAAGTACAACATCAGCGCCAAATGCAAAATTCATTAATTGCATGAACAGAATACTTATTCCAAAAGTTGCCAAAATAGAGATAAATAAATCTCTATCTACTACTTTATTAATTACGAGTTTGTAAATCGCTATTCCAACGAAATACATTATAACTGGAGCAACAATCACGCCCCATGCCGGATGAATACCGTAGAGGTACATAAAATATGCAATGTATCCACCTAAAATAACAAGATCTCCTTGTGCAATATTAATAATATTCATCACACCCCACTGAAGTGCCATTCCATACGCAATTAATGCAAACAAAACTCCAAGAAGAATTCCATCCAAGCAAGCTTGAACAGTTATCATTGGGTACTGAAATACAAGAAAATCCATAAAAAGTATTTTTGGGTTATATAAAAAAAAGCCCCCTATGACTAGGGGGCTTAAGTATTTTAATTTATCTTTCTGACCACTTAGGAATTGGATGTATCAACTTAGCTGATGCCCATTTTAATGGAGCAACAACTTTATTTTCACAACTTCCTGACGCATCACACATTACTTGGAAAAGCACCATAGGTTTGTCAACATTTTGACCACCAGGTGCAAATTTAATATTTCCATAGAATGTTTGCATATTAGTAGCTGCAAGAGCATCTCTTACTTTTTTTTGATCGAAAGAATTTGCTCTTTCAAATGCATCTTTGAATACTAATAGTGCAGCTGATGATTCTGCTGATTGGTATGGTGGGTCATATCCAAACTCTTTTTGGAAGTCCGCCGCATATGTCATACCATCTTTAAAGAAATCATCTTTATAAGTCAGTGACTTATGCCATTGAGAAGCGCAAAGTGCATACTGTGAATTTTTACCATGCTGTTTAGATAGCTTAGCAGCATCACAGTGAGTCATAGCTAACATTGGAACATCAACTTTCATTTCAGCAATTTGTCTGATCGCAGTTAATGCGCCTTTTGTGTGACCTGATACAACAAGCACATCTGGTTTCATTTGTTTTACTTTAACCAAAGTAGCAGCCATATCATTTAGCTCTTTAGGTAATTTATCGTCGATTATGATTTTAGAACCAGTTCTTTCTGCAGCATCTAAAATACCTAATCTTACGTCCTGTGAAAAAGCATCTTGCTCAAACGCTTGCGCAATTCTTACTGGTTTTCCACCATTTAACTCAACCGCTGTTTCGATAGCAACATCAAGATATAAGTTAGCCGGAGCTAATACAGCAAATAGATATTTGTAACCTTTTGTAAACAAAGATCTAGATGCACCATTTGCTTCAACCATTGGAACACCATATTTTTCAGTCACTGGCGCAATCGCTTTAGTTAAACCAGAACTGTAAGGGCCAAGCATAAACTCAACACCATCTTGTGAAATTAATCTTTCTGCAAGCTGTGCAGCTCTCTTAGGGTTTGATTCATCATCGTAATAAATAATGTCAAACTTATAAGTCTTTCCACCAACTTTAACACCACCCATGCTGTTAATTCTGTCAACGGCCATGTTATAACCGTTTTGAGTATGAACACCATTAGATGAATATTTACCAGTTAATGAAATTGCAGCACCTAAAATAATTTTATCACCAACAACTTTCGCAAAAGATGCAACCGAAGTTGAAAATAAAATTACTAATGCAGAAACAAAACTTAAAATTATTTTATTCAATTTCATTTTATTTCCTCTTTAATTAATTAATTATGTAATGATTAAATAAAGAAATTTAATTTTATGCAAGTGGCAATAAAGACTAAATTTAATTAATATTGTTGTGTTACAACAATTATTGTAGCAATAATTACTAAAACACTCGCAGAAATTGTATTAATCGTTTTTGGATTAGCAGTTATCCACTTTATTAATTTTTGTGCGAGCATTGCATAGCCAATCAAAGATAAAAAATCTAAAACGATGTAAGTTGTTATTAAAATTACAAATTGAACCAATAAATTAGAATTAAAGTCAATAAATTGAGGAAAAATAAAAGGAAAAAACATCCAAGCCTTAGGACTTGTACCAGCTACTAAAAAACCATCTCTAAAAAAAGATAAGTTACTTTTTTCTATTTCTCCTTCTCTTGAAATACTTTTTGGTCGAGATTTATAAATATCATAAGCTAAATATAATAAATAAATTATTCCGATCCATTTAAACGCATTAAGTATCTTTGAGTTCTCTGAAAAAAAAGATCCAATGACGAAAATAACTAAAGTTGCTTGTATCAAATTTGCAGTTACATCACCTAATGCAGACCATATACATTTTCCGACTCCATAATTCATTGAATAAGAGATAATTACAATCCTGGGAGTTCCGGGTGTAATAAATAAAAAAATAATTATCTGTAGATAAAGTATAAAATCTAGGGGGAGCATAAAAAAAGATAGTCCTTAAAAACCGGGAGCTAAAGATGGCTAAGAAGGACTATCTTAAACATAATATCAGAGGTTAAAAAAAAATGCATTAAATTTTTTTTTCAAATATAAAGGATTTATGAAAAAAAAAGGTCACAGGCCGGTTACAAGAGTCAAAAACCCAGAGCCCAAAATGGACGATCCAGATTGGATCATTTGGGCAGCCTGGGCAGATAGAATAACCTTCGAGGAAATCGAAAAAAAAACTGGGAAGAAAGAATCTGATGTAATTAAAATTATGCGAAGATCTCTAAAACCATCTTCTTTCAGATTGTGGAGAAAAAGAGTAAACCAAAAAAGTATAAAACATCGAAAAAAGTTTGAATACTCTAGAAAAGAAATAGCTAGTAAAATTAAAAAAGGTGACTATCTATAGCCCATGAAAAAAATTACCATGTATACAGGTCCGCTATGTAATTATTGTGAGGCTGCAAAAAGATTATTAGCTAGAAATAATGCGCCTTATAATGAAATTGATATTTCAAAAGTTGATGGAGCAATGGATGAAATGATTAAAAAAGCTAATGGAAAAAGAACTATTCCACAAATTTTTTTTGATGATCAGCATATTGGTGGTTATGATGAAGTAAGAGCGCTAGAAAAAGAAAATAAACTTCAAGATCTTTTAAATAATTAACTTAAAATAATCTATCCTTTTGGTTTAAAAACTAAACAAACTCCATTATTACAAAATCGTTTTCCCGTAGGTTCAGGACCATCATCAAATATATGACCATGATGTCCTCCACATTTTTTACAATGATATTCAGTTCTTGCATAACCTATATGGTGATCTGTTTTGGTTTCAAACACATCTGGTAAAGATTCATAAAAAGAAGGCCAGCCGGATCCACTCTCATATTTTGTTTTTGAATCAAATAATTTCTCTCCACAATTTGCGCAATGAAAACTTCCTTCTCTCTTTTCATGATTTAGTTCACTTGAACCTGCACGCTCCGTTCCTTCTTCGAATAAAATTAATTTTTGCTCCGCAGTTAAGTTTGAATTAATTTTTTTTATCATGATCCTATATATTTAGCACAGGATTGATGCAAGATTGAATGCAATTCAACTAATTTACTGAAATCTTTATTATAACCACCGCCTAAAACACCACAAAATGGTATTTTTTTAGAGAAAAAGTTTTCAATTACAAGCTCGTCTCTTAATTTGATCCCTTCATCAGAAATTTTTAATTTTCCTAATCTATCGTTAAAATGAATATCTACTCCTGCTATATAGAAAACATAATCAAAATTTTCCTGATTTAACTCATTTAAATAATGTTTAAGTGTTTTGATGTAAGCATCATCCTCTAAATTATCCTCAAGTTCTACATCTAAATCACTATTTGATTTTTTAGCTGGATAATTAGTTTTTGAATGCATGCTAAATGTAAAAACGCTTTTATTATCTTTAAAAATTTCTGAATTTCCATTTCCTTGGTGGACATCTAAATCAACAATTAATATTTTATTAGCCAATCCTCGATTTAATAAATAATGTGCAGCAACTGCTACATCATTAAAAACACAGTATCCCGCCCCACCATCGTAGTTTGCATGATGACTGCCTCCAGCAGTATTGCAAGATATTCCATAATTTATTGCAAGTTTAGATGCTAGAACCGTGCCACCTGTTGCAACTAACGACCTCTGCACAACACTATCAATAAGAGGAAATCCGATTATTTTTACCTTCTCTTTGCTTAATGTCTTGTTTTTAATACTAGAAATGTAATTTTCAGAATGTGCATAACTCAATGTTTCAAATGAACACGCATATGGTTTATGAAACTTCTTGACGATTTTATTTTGGATCAAATAATTTGCTAATTTTCCAAACTTGTTTATTGGAAATTTATGGTCGTCTCCAATTTTAGCAAAATAATCTTCATGATTAACTACTGGCAACTCCATATTTACCCTATAACACGGATCGGCTTTCCATCAACACAAGCCTCTAATCCTTCAATCATTTGATTATAAAAAATACTATAATTTTCAGCTGTAACATAACCTATGTGTGGAGTAAGTAGTGCATTAGGTAAAAATCTTAATTTATTATTTTCAGGTAAAGGTTCTTTATCATACACATCAATACCTGCTCCTGCGATCACATTAGTCGATAAAGCTATAATTAAATCATCTTCATTAACAATTGGTCCTCTTGCAGTATTTATAAGAAAGGCAGTTTTTTTCATTTTATCTAATTCTTTTATAGTTATACAATCTTTATATCTTTCACCTCCTTGAACATGAATTGAAAGCACATCAGAATTTGTAATTAAGTCCTCTTTAGTGCATGGAAGTACATCCAATTCTTTACACTTATCTAAACTTAAATTTTCACTCCAGGCCATTACTTGCATTCCAAAAGCTTTTCCAATTTTAGCAACTTCTGAACCTACTCTTCCTAAACCAATTAAACCTAAAATTTTTCCTTTTAATTCTACTCCTATAGTAGTTTGCCAATATCCTTGATACATATTATCAAACTCTTCTTTAAAGTTTCTAGCTAAACCAAGAATTAATGCCCATGTTAATTCAGGTGTTGGATTAATATTTATATCTGTTCCACAAACTATAATTTTTCTTTTCTTTGAGGCCTCTAAATCAATAGATTTATTCCTTAATCCACTTGTGATGACAAATTTTAAATTATTAAGATTATCAATTAAATTTTTTGTGATTGGAGTTCTTTC
>CACJSX010000025.1 GCA_902596185.1 uncultured Pelagibacteraceae bacterium | reverse complement strand
ACCAGTTACAGGTTTTGGCGAAATTGATGCAAAAATTTTAATAATTGGATTGGCCCCAGCAGCACATGGAGGCACACGAACGGGAAGAGCATTCACAGGTGATAAATCTGGAGATTTTTTATTTAAATGTTTATTTAAAGCTAAAATTTCAAACCAACCAAATTCAGAAAATCTAAATGATGGTCTCAAATTAAAATCGACATATATAACTAATATTTTAAAATGTGTTCCTCCTGGAGACAAACCTAAAATAGAAGAGCTTAATAATTGTTCAAAATACTTTGATAGTGAGATTTATAATTTAAAAAAATTAAAAACTATTATTGCATTAGGAAAAGTGGCATTTGATAATTGTGTTAAATTTTATAAAAAAAAATACAATTTAAAAGAAAAGATAAAATTTATTCATGGAAAATCCTATTTACTTCCAGGAAATATTAAATTAATTGCCTCTTACCACCCTAGCCCCAGAAATGTAAATACTAAGCTTGTATCTGAAAGAATGATTGTAGATTTATTTAAAAAAGTTAGAAAAATAGCTATGAACTAGAAGTATAAGGTTTAAATTCTGATAAAATTTTTTCTGGAATTTTAACTGGTTTGAATTTTTCGTTTATAAATACTAGATGAATTTTAGCTTCTACGATCAATTCCTCATCTTTAAATATTGATTGATTCATTAAAAAAGAAGTTTTTGAGATAGATTCAACAAAAGATTTAATTTGTAAATCATCTTCTAGATATGTAGATTTTTTATATTCAATATTGCACGATTTAACAATTATTAGAGCACCAAAATCATTTTTTATTTTTGTATTGCTTAATCCAATAGTTGATAACGCTTCAGTTCTAGCTCTTTCTAAATATTTTAAATAATTAGCATAGTACACGACTCCACCAGCATCTGTATCTTCATAGTATACTTTAACGTTATGAGTAAAGCTTTTATGCATAAATTAATAATATCAAAAAAAAATAAAAAAATAATCTATATATTAATTAATCTGCTGAAAAATATATATTCTGAAAATAAGATATTGATTTCATTTTAGAATTATCAGTATCAGCCATTATAGCTAGGCCATCTAATTCATTCACATCTAAATCATGAAATGTTTTAAAATCTTCCTTAACATTGGCTTTAACCGTTACCCAAACATTCAGATTGTCTTTTGTAGTTGCTAATACATTATCTATTGATTTTTTTGTATAAGGACTTGGCCAACTCTGGCCAACTGCACTATTGCTTGAAAAAACATAATTAATTGCTCTATTTGAAAGTGGAGTTGCTCCTGTTTTTTTTACAGCAAAGACTCTGGCTGCAAAATCATGTCCTTTTTTGGTATTCTCTTTAATCCCTCGAAGATCATTCTCTATTTTCCATGTAATATTGATAAAAGGTGTTTTATTTAGATCAATTTTGATCTCTTTTCCAAGGCCTGAAGCAGCATTGTCTGCTACTGCTTTTAAAAAATTACCATTTTCATTTGATCCAACAGTATAAGAAGTCTTGTTGTCTGCTCCTCTTACTTTGCGGATCTCAAGTGCTGATAGTTCTTTTTCAGTAAATTCAAAAACTTTTACAGTTTCTGCATGTGCAGAGCTAAGAAAGATTAATGATGTAATAAAAATACAAAAAATTTTTAACATGTTCTTCTTATAGATAGATTATTTATAAATTCAATATTCAGTCACAATTTCAACATTCTAAATTCAAAATTGATTGTTAAATGAGTTATATGAAAATAATTTCTGTGTTTCTTCTTCTTATATATTGGTCAATAATGATCACAGCACCAGTTATGGGTAAAAATTCTATTAAAAATCAAAATAATGATCAAAAAATAGTTTCAAATTTTTGAGACTAATATGTCGATCTACCACCACTGATATCAAATACCGCAGCTGTAGAAAAAGTATTTTCTTGTGAAGAAAGCCAGCAAACTAGTGAGGTAAATTCATGTATTTCAAGAAATCTTCCTCTTGGCACCTTTGACAGCATTCTTTGTACATGCTCTTTACTCATTTGATCTAAAATTCTAGTTTTAGCACCTGCAGGGGTGACAGCGTTTACAGCTATATCTTTGTCAGCTAATTCTTTACCCAAAGCTTTTGTCAACCCAATTGCGCCAGCTTTTCCTGAGCTATACGCGCTTGCATTTGCATTACCATCTTTGCCTGCAACGGAAGCAACATTAACAATTCTTCCATAGTTGTTTTTAATCATATTTGGAACAATTGCTCGACAGCAGTTAAAAGTGCCCATTAAATTTATCTGTACTATTTTATTCCACATATCGACATCATACTCCCACAAAGGACCTGTAGGACCTGTTATCCCGGCATTATTGATTAAAATATCTATATTTGATTTTGAGGTTATGTCTGCAACGTTTTTCTCTACATCTTGATAATTTGATATATCAACGACACTATAAAATAAGTTAGGGTTTTTTACTTCATCAACTGCTGATTTAAGAAGCTTTTCATCGATATCCCATATAAATACTTTAGCACCAGACTCTAAAAATCTTTTTGCAACATCTAAACCAAACCCTTGGGCTCCACCAGTAACTACAGCTGTTCTATTTTTAAAATCAAATGTGTGCATTAAAATTATTTTTTTGCCAACAAGTAATATGTTATCCAAGCAACAAATGCACCTATTATCCAAGCATAAGATTGTAAAAACATTAAATTAGTATTCCAAATTGTTGACGCTGAAAAAATAAATCCTAATATTAAAGAATAAACACCTTTTATATGCCAACCACCTGAATAATAATAAGCACTCTCCTTGTCTATAGAATATAGGTCTTTATTACTTAATTCTTGATTTTTAATTAAATAATAATCAGCTGCCATCACTCCAAATAAAGGACCAAAGAAAGCACCAAAAGTATCAACAAATGATAAAATTCCTATTTGGCTCAATATAGTCAGCCAGAAGATTGCGATCAACAAAGCAAAAAAAGCAATTAAATAACTAGCGCTTTTTAAACTTAATATTGAAGGAGCAAAATTTATTAGAGAGTACTGAGATGGTATGAAATTGGCAACTAAATTTGTAGAAGCTGAAGCAATTATAATAAAAAATAGAACGACTATTGTTATTTGTATATTATCAAATTTTCCTACTATATCTGTTGGATTGGTAAAAATTCTATCTATATCTGAAAATTTTTGATTAAGAAAAACATCGGACCCTATAACAATGAAAACAGATAAAAATGAAAAAATAATTAAATTCAAAATTAAACTTAAGTTTCCTTTTTTTAATTCTTGCTCATTTTTTACATATCTAGAAAAATCACCAAAACTAATTATCAAAATTGAAAAATAGGCAAATATTGTTCCAGCAACAGTCAATAAAGGTGCTAAATTATTAACATCTAAAAAATTATTTAAATTAAAAATATTTGAAAAAGCTTCAGTAGTTATTTTCACATCACTTAATAAAACAACAAAGAAAAAAATTAACAAACCAGCATAGACTGTCATTGCTGAAAAATTAATTATTTTCTTGTTGTACTGCATCCCAACAGTAAAAAACAAGGTCTGTAGAATAATTGTGATTATTATTGCAGACCAATCAATAATATTCATACCAAAATAATAAAAAATAAATATTTCCTGCTGCAATAAAGAATTGTCTATAGAAAAAATTACTATTCTAATTAAGTAAACTAAAATTTTAGACAAAAAATAAGTTTGAATTCCAAATAAAAATATTCCAACTAAACTTCTGATTAACCCAAAAAATTTAGCGCCATTAAATCCTAGTGAGGATCTAAGCAATACTGCAAATGGTAAACCGAATTTTTGGGAAGGTTTTCCAATAATATTTGAAAATAAATAAACGAAAAAAGATCCTAATATTATTCCAAAAAAAACTACAAATATATTTAAACTATACATTAAGTATAAAGAGGATATTAATGAGAAACCAATTACACTCTGTACATTTGCTCCCCAAAAACAAAATAGATCTTTCCAATTCCAAGTTTTATAATTTGGATTAACTGTGACTAAGTCCCAATTAGATAGAGAGTATTTTACTTTAGGTTGATTCACTTAATTTATTTTAAACTAATAAATTCTACTGTCCATATAAGAGAGTTGGTAGCCATAAGGCAATTTTAGGAAATATGATTATTAAAATTAAGCCTATAACTTGTAGAACCATAAATTGCATCATTCCATAATAAATATCTTTTAAATCCCATTCAGGTACTACACCTTTTAAAAAATAAGCAGACAAAGCTACAGGTGGAGATAGCCAGGCGGTCTGGAGATTTACAGCGACCAATATTGCGAACCAAGTTAAATTAAAGCCTAAAGCCTCAATTAACGGTAAAAGAATTGGGACAATAATCATAACAATTGGTACCCATTCTAATGGCCAACCTAATAAAAATATTGCAACCATAACAATTCCTAGGATTAAATATTTATTCATTTCTAATCCTAACAAAAATTCAGTTAATAAGGTTGGAGTACCAAGTCTTGCAAATACAGCCCCGAAAAAGTTTGATGCAGCGACTAAAACCATTATCAAAGCAGTAATTTCTAAAGTTTTAACTAGTGCCTCTTGAAGTTTAGATAGGGTTAATTTTTTGTACGCTAATGAAAGCAATAAAGCTCCCATAGCACCACAACCTGCTGCTTCTGTAGGTGTTGCAAAACCAAACAATATACTTCCTAATGCAGCAAAGACGAGAGCTGCAGGTGGAACTAAACCTAAGAAAAATTCAATCCAAACTTCTTTCATGCTTGCTGCCCTCATTTCTTCAGGAATTACAGGTCCTAATTTTGGATTTATCATGCATCTTATTGTTGTGTAGCCAGCGTATAAACTAGCAAGAAGAATTCCAGGTATTATAGCAGCAGCAAATAAGTCAATTACAGGAATTTCCATAATTGGACCCATCACAACAAGCATAATACTTGGTGGAATTAAAATTCCTAAAGTACCACCAGCTGTAATTGTGCCAGCTGCAAGTCTTACATCATAACCAGATCTATTCATTGATTTTGCAGCCATAATTCCAAGAATAGTAACTGATGCACCAACAATTCCTGTTGCTGCAGCAAAGATTACTGAAACAAACAATACAGCATAATACAATGCACCTCTTACTCTAGCCAACATCATTTGAAATGATGAGAACAATCTTTCCATCAGTCCTGCTTGTTCCATCATAATGCCCATAAAGACAAAGAGCGGGACGGCGGCGAGGGTTTGTTCGGTCATGACCATCGAGAACTGGAGGGTCATTAAATAAAAGACTAATTTTCCAAATCCTAGATACCCAAATACAAAACCTAAGAAAATTAATGTAAATGAAATTGGAAATCCCACAAAGATTGCAAAAAGCATTACTCCAACTAAAATAAAACCTAAAATGGCTGGATCAATTAATTCTGCTATCATTCATCTTCTCCTGGCCATTTTCCTCTTGTGGCAGCCCAATAACTTTTAAATAATTCTGAAATACCTTGGATTAGTAAAAATATTATTCCAATAAGTAGGCAACTTTTAATTGGCCACATATAGGGCATCCATGTTGTATCCATTCCTCTTTCACCTCTTTGAATAGACTCCCCTACATATCCAACAGTCATGTAAAGAAATACTATTAAGCCTGGAAAATAAAATAAAATATATAACCAAAAATCAATTGTTCCTTGATTCTTAGTTTTAAAATTTCTGTATAAAAAATCAGCTCTTATATGAACACCTTTAGAAAGTGCATAACCAGCACCCAACATAAAAAGTGCACCATATAAAAAGCGACTTATGTCATAAGCCCAAATTGTTGGGGAATGAAATAATTTTCTAGCAAGAACTTCATAAGTCATTGCAAGAATTAATGGCATTAATATCCAACAAACAACGTTACCAACCCATTTGCTAAATTTATCTATATTTACAATTGAACTTGCCATCCATGGTGGCATATCACTTGGCATTTTTCCTGAACCACCTCGCCTTTCGGCAATCATTTCATCTGATATATCTAATTTACCTGGTTCGTCTGCCATAAAATTTTATATAAAAAAATTAGAGCGGACTATTAAGTCCGCTCTAAGGTAAAGATTATTTAATGATTACTTTAATGTTGCTGCGTGAGCCATTCCTAGCTTCGCATTAGACATTTGAGCACCACTCCAGAAAGGAACTGCGATATCAGCAAATTCTTTCATAGAGTCCCAAACTTCAGCAAAGAATGCATTTTTAGCTGCGTTTGTTTCCAAACTTTTCTTAGCAGCTGCCATGTATTCTGTGAAGTAATCAGAAGGAGTATCTTCTAATTTTACACCATGAACTTCTGTAAGCTCTTTTAAAGCTTTTCCGTTTTCATAGATTCTGTAACTTAGAGATTTCGCTAGAGATGCATTTGCTGCAACTTCTAAAGACTTCTTCTCATGAGCACTCATAGCTTCATATGTTTTTCCAGTAATATAAAAGTCCGCATTTACGACTACTTGGTGTAAACCTTGTAAGTAGTAATGCTTTAATACTTTTTGGAAACCAAACGTTAAGTCTGGTTTTGGACAACACCATTCAGCAGCATCAATAGTTCCTGCTTCTAAAGCTGGTAGAATATCTCCACCACCCATAGCAACAGATGCTATACCGATGTCTTTATAAGTTTGTCCTGGAATTCCTGGAGGAGTTCTGAATTTATATTTTCTAAAATCAGCCATATCTTTAATTGGTTTTGGAAACCAACCTAAAGCTTCAGGACCAACTGGTTGAATCATAAATCCTTTAATATCTCTTCCCATTTCTTTCCATAGTCTATCGTATAGCTCTTTTCCTCCACCATACTGAAACCATGATAAGAATGCGATGTTGTCAATACCAACACCACCACCTGCTACTGGCGAACCAAATAACATAGCGGCAGGGTGATCACCTGACCAATAGTGTGTCCAAGCAAATCCACAATCGATAAGTCCTTTATCAACTGCATCTAAAGTTTCTTTTACACCAACAACTGCTCCTGCAGGCATAATTTCAAACTTAAGAGATCCACCTGTCAAAGTTGTAACAGTGTCAGTAAAGTCTTTTAACATTTTAACTTCATCAGCCTTAGTGTTAAGAACTGTCTGACATTTTAGTGTTTTCGCAGCATTAGCATTTGAAATAAATCCAAATACCATAGCAACTGCAAATAACATTGAAATGATTTTTTTCATTTGTTTCCCTCTCTTTATTTTTAAAAATGAAACCTTGTCAAAGAATGAAATCTAAAACAAGTGCTAATATTGGATTATTTGGATATTTTTGTGTACAGAAATATAACAAATAAAAAAAATTTAATTTATAAGAGTTCTAATATGAATAATTTTGATTTTATAATTCTTGGGGCAGGATCCGCAGGATGTGTGCTTGCTAACAGGTTATCTGAAAATCCTTCAAATAAAGTGCTATTAATTGAAGCTGGAGGTAAGGATAACTACCCTTGGATACACATTCCAGTTGGTTATTTCAAAACAATGCATAATCCAAAGACTGATTGGTGCTATAAAACAGAGCCTGATGAAAGTATGAACAACATTTCCATCAGGTATCCTAGAGGAAAAACTTTAGGAGGTAGTTCGTCTATCAATGGTCTGCTTTATATAAGAGGTCAAAACAGGGATTATGATATTTGGAGACAATTAGGTAACACAGGTTGGGGATGGGATGATGTTTTACCTTATTTTATTAAAGCAGAAAATCAAGAAAGAGGAGAAGATGAGTTCCATGGTGTTGGAGGTCCTTTATCTGTTTCAGATCAAAGAATACATCTACCTCTTTTAGATGAATTTCAAAATGCTGCTGAGGAATTTGGTATACCAAAAACAAAAGATTTTAATACTGGAGATAATCATGGCTGTGGTTATTTCCAAGTAACAGAAAAAGATGGCTTTAGATGCAGTACAGCTGTTGGATATTTAAACCCAATCAAGAGCAGGAAAAATTTAAAAATTTTAACTAATTCACATGTAAAAAAAATAAACTTTGAAAATAAAACTGCTAAAGAAGTTGAGTATTGGGAAGGAAATGAATTAAAAAAAGTACAAGCAAATAAAGAAATTATTATTTCATCAGGCGCTATTGGCTCTCCGCAAATTTTACAAGTTTCTGGCATAGGAAATCCTGAAAAATTAAAAAATCTTGGTATTGATATAGTGCAAAATTTGAATGGGGTTGGAGAAAATTTACACGATCACTTGATGCTTAGACCAATTTATAAAATTAATGGATTAAAATCCCTAAATAAAAAAATTAATAGTTTACTTGGAAATTTAATGATTGGCTTAGAATATATTTTTAAAAGAAGTGGCCCAATGACTATGGGTGCTAGTCAACTTTGTATGTTTGCTAAAAGTGATCCATCTTTAGAACTACCAGACTTACAATGGCATGTTCAGCCCATGAGTATGGATACTTTGGGAGCTACAAAAAATCATGATTTTCATGCGTTCACCCCTACTGTCTCAAATATCAGACCAACAAGCAGAGGAAATGTTAGTATTGTGGATAAAGACTCTAGAACTTATGCAAAAATAAAACAAAACTATCTATCAACTGATCACGATAGAATGATTGCGGCTAAAGGACTTAAATTAACTAGAAAAATTATAATGGAGTCTGAAACTTTCAAAAAATATACTCCAGAAGAATACAGACCTGGCATTCATTTAAATGACGATGAGGAGTTAGTTAAAGAAGCTTCTAATTATGCACAAACTATTTTTCATCCAGTTGGAACTTGCAAAATGGGTCAAGATGAAATGTCTGTAGTAGATGAAAAACTTAATGTTAGAGGTGTTAATAATTTAAGAGTTATAGATGCATCAATAATGCCAAACATCACTTCAGGAAATACAAATG
>CACJSX010000024.1 GCA_902596185.1 uncultured Pelagibacteraceae bacterium | reverse complement strand
TAATCATATCTTTAATATTTTCTTCTCTTATTCCAGTTTGATCAAACTCATCATGATGCTCATCGTTTGCATGTTTGATGAATATTTCTTTTGGAGTTTTAATTTCTGTGAAATGCCATCCTCCATTTTCAATTATTTTTATATTTATAAATTTATTTTTTTTAAAAAAAGTATCAATTCTCCACCAATTGTATTTTTTTGGTTTTATATTTCGAAGTTCAGAAATATTAATTAAATCTTTAAATCTACATGCTTTTGAACCATACCAATTAAGCTTTGGTAAGCTAAGATTAAACTTATAGTAAAACATGTCTTGTCTAAATAATAAAAATTTTTTGTTTATATGATTAAAATTAATATTTTCTAAATTTGGTATTTCATCACTATCACTGTAAATAATCCAATCATCTTGACTTATACCTTCAAATGCTTTCGACAAAAAATTTCTTTGAAATTCAATTCTTTTAGCTGCATTTAATCTATAAATTGATTTATTAAAATTTTCATCATCATTTTTTTCTGTTGAAACAATATTGTTTGGTTCGTTATCAATTATTAAATGTTTTATTCTGTTTTTAAATTTTGGATATAAATTTTTATTAAAATTTATTTTTTTTCTGCATCCACTGTGGGTAAAATTAGCTTCAGCTACTATAAACTCATCTACATACTTATCTAAAATATTTAACCTTACTTCAAATAGCATCGGTTCATCAAAATATGTTATACAGTCAAATACTTTCATATTCCTTTTTTACCCTTTTTATGAAAAATAACTTATTACTAAATTAAACAAAGTTAAATATTCAATTTATTAGTTTCCAAAACCAACTGAGCAATAATTGACAATGCAATTTCAGGAGCAGATTTTCCTCCAAGTTTTAATCCTATTGGTCCATGAATAGAATTAATTTGTTTATCAGTATAACCAGATTTTTTTAATCTTTGACATCTTGTTTCATGAGTTTTTTTACTTCCCAGTGCACCAACATAAAAAAATTTATTTTTCAGAGCAAATTGTAAAGCTGGATCATCAATTTTGGGATCATGGGTTAGAACTATTAACGCAGTTCTATTGTCAGATTGTATTTGTTTTAAAATTTTTTCTGGCCATTCATTTATAATTTTAATATTTTCAAATTTTTGTTTTTTAATGAAATACTCTCTTGGATCAATAATTGTAATTTTTAAATTAAAATTTTTTGAAAATTCAACTAAATATTGAGCAATATGAACTGCGCCAACAATAATAACCTCGATAGGTTTCGTATAATTTTGGATAAATATTTTAGTTCCATTTATAACACCGTTTTTTTTTAGATTATAATAATTTTCTATATTTTTTTTGTGAGCTTTAAAATCATCACTTAATTGATTCTCTAATTCAAATAGTTCACTTTTGCCATTAGATAAATTTTTTAAAAGAGCAAATCGTTTTTTAGAAGATTTTTTTTTAATTATTTTTTGAAGTATTTCTATTTTCATTAATTAATTTTCTCTATATATACTGATATACTTCCACCACATGCAAGACCTATGTCCCAAGCATTCTCATCTGAGACATCAAAATCTAATTTTTTAAAAGTGTGTTTATTTTTTAATAATTTTATACTTTCTTGAATTACATTAGTTTCAACACATCCACCAGATACTGAACCAAAAAAATTACCATCTTCATTTATTATCATTTTTGTTCCTATTTCAAACGGTGATGATCCCCAAGTACTTATAACTGTTGCCAATACTACTTTTTTTTTAAATTTTCTCCAAGAAATTGCTTCTTCTATAATTTCTAATTCAGGTAATTTTTTCATTTAATTGTTCTTTTTAATTTTTTTTATTTATGATACCAAATTTGTGGTGAAAAAATTATTTTTAAATTTACTTCGTACTTTTTTATTTTTAATGTTTGCATCAATAAATCAAGCTAATGCTGATGAATTATTTAATAAAGGAAAAGAAGTTTTCCTAGGTACAGGAAATTGTGCTGCGTGTCATACACTCACCGATGCTGGATCGAACTCAATGGTTGGCCCAAATTTAAATGAAATCAGACCTGATATTCAAAGAATTATAATGGCAGTAAGAAATGGTATAGGAGTAATGCCCGCAATGGAGGGTATACTAACTGATCAAGAAATAGAAGCAGTCGCTCACTATGTTTCTATAGCTGCGGAACAATAATTAAAATTTTAACTATAATTTTTTATCCAATGTTTAGCTATATCTACTCTTTTGCAGATCCAAATATCCTTAAATTTTGTAATGTAATTTAAAAATTTTTTAAGGGACTGTATTCTACCAGGTCTGCCAATTAATCTACAATGCAAACCTACTGACATCATCTTTGGTGCAGTTTTTCCTTCCTCATAAAGAGCATCGAAACTATCTTTTAAATAATTATAAAATTGTTCACCTGAATTAAAACCTTGATTGGTTGCAAATCTCATATCATTGTTGTCAAGTGTGTAAGGAACCATGAGTTGTTTTTTATTACCTTTTTTTATCCAATAAGGAAGATCATCACTGTATGTATCACTACAGTATAAAAAACTACCATTATCAATTACTAAATCTAGAGTATTTTCACTACACCTACCAGTGTACCAACCAGCAGGTTGATTACCAAAAATCTTTTTTATAGATTTTACTGCAAGTTTCATATCATTCTTTTCTTTTTTCTTTGATACATTTTGATAGTCAATCCATCTCCACCCATGACTAGCAACTTCATAATTTGCTTTTTTTATAGCCGAACAAACTTCTTTATTTCTTTCCAATGCCATACCAACTCCAAAAATAGTAAGTGGAATTTTCTTTTTATTAAATAGATCATGAATTCTCCAAAACCCTCTTCTTGATCCATATTCATAAATTGATTCCATATTTAAGTGTCGACCTTTAATTGGTTTTGCTCCTATAATTTCTGATAAAAATACCTCTGAAGTTTTATCACCATGAAGAGTACAATTCTCTGCTCCCTCCTCGTAATTAAGCACAAATTGCAAAGCCAACTTAGCATTACCAGGCCACTTTACCTTAACTTTTTTGGAACCATATCCCACCAAATCTCTTGGATATTTTTTTTTCATTTTTTCAAAATAATTTTATCTTTTTTAAATTTATAAATAACAAGATTGTTTCCTTTTCCTTTTCTATCAACAATTAGAAAATTCATATTTTTCATAGAAATTAACGGAAAGTGCCAAATACCAGCATTGTAATTAACTCCAGTTTGTTTTGGGACTAAAAAGGATTGGATTTTATTTACATCTGGTTTAACTCCTTTTGGTGCTACAAATACTAAAAATTTTGTATCTTCCATTGGTATAAAGGCTTGGCTTCCTAAAGGATGTTTTTCCATCATATCAATTTTCATAGGAAACCTTCTTTTTTTTGCTTTAAAAATACTAACAATTGCTTTCCCTTTGTTTTTAGATGCATCTATGTTTATCAAATTATCAAATCTTTTTGCATACCCATCATTAATATTTATAGGATTTTTTTTTGATGTATCTATTAATTGACCAAATTTAGAAAAATTTTTTTTAGTAATTTTTTTTGCTTTTATTATTTTCATCTCACAAAATTTCCGAATGCCCTTATTCTTGAAATTCCACCGTCTGGATAAATATTTATTCTAAGATAATTTTCCTTACTTCTTTTAATTAAGAATTTTTTAAAAATATGTTTCTTGTGAGCTGAGAGTTTTGACTTATTTAAAATAAACTTCCAATTTTTTGAATTATTGACAATTGATTTATTGGACAGATCTTTTGAAATGCTTGCAGTTTGAATTGAACAACTATCGGGATAGTTTCCTTTAAAATGATGGGTATCTATCTCTAGTTTTTTTATCAATCCTGGTTTTCCAAATTTTATTATAAGCCAATCAAAGTTTTTTCCTCTACTTCTTCTTGTTTCCCAACCATCTCCCATATTTTTTCCTTTGCCAGGTGCTATGATATTTTCAGCCCTGCCAAAATGTTCATTATTACAACCAATAATTGAAGCGCCATTTAAAACAGATGTAAGGTTGATAGTTTTGTTATTTAAAAAGTTTTTCTCCATTTCAATTTTTCCATAAAGCCTTAGTCTTGCAACTCCACCATCTGGAAAAATGTTTAGTCTTATATAATTAAAAACAGATTTATTTTTTGATTTGAAGCTATGGTTTCGGCTTGGCCCAAGTTTTTTTTTACTCAGTAAAGAAATCCATTTTGTTTTTTTATTAGGCTTTGTTTTACTTAAGCAACCCTCTAACGAAGCATGTGTGGGCTGATTTCCATTGAAGTGTGTTGTGTCAATATCTATATCAAATATCTTTCCAGGTTTACCAAGTTTTAAAATTAAATAATCAAAACCTTTTGATCTTCTTCTTCTTGTTTCCCATCCATCCATCCATTTACCATGTTTGTCAAATAGTCCATCTTTAAAAACTGGAGTTTCGATGTTTAATATTCTATGAGCGGCTGCAAAAAAATCGTCAGTCTTAAATATAACTTTAGATCCAATTCTTGGATCTGCTAAGTTAATCATTTTTGCACTTATAAATTTTTTCATTTTTTATTTATTTCATTCAAACGAAAGGTTGCAATTTTTTTTACTTGTTTTTTTGCTTCAAGGAATTCACTTTCTACATCACTTTGTATTCTTTGTCTAAAATTATTCAAAATTTCATTTTTATCTTTACCTTTAACGGCAATTATAAAAGGAAAATTAAACTTTTTTTTATATTCTGAATTTAATTTTTTAAATTCTTCATATTCATCATTAGAACATTGGTTTAATTTTGCAGAGGCTTGTTCTGATATAGATTCAGAGGTCATTTTTTTTGCTACAGCAAGCTCAGGATGAGCATTTAAAATCTCTAAAATTTTATTCTTTTCATAATTTTCATAAATATTAAGCATTTTAAACGCAATATCTTCAAAGTTTTTAAATGGTTTTGACTCAAAAGCTTCCATAGCAACAGACTCAGTTTTTTCAAAAACATTACCAAATATAGTCAAAAAATCAGACTTGTTAAGATCGTTAATGTTATCTATTGTTCTCATATAACTTTTAAAAATTTAAGTTTGAAATTAAATGATACTATAATTTTATGACAAAGCTCACAACTCATGTTTTAGATGTGTATTCTGGTAAACCTGGCAAAGGTATTCTAGTTGAGTTGTTTTATATTAATAATTCAGAACGAAAAAAATTAACGTCAACAAAACTCAATCACGATGGTAGAGCTAATTCACCATTAGCAGAGGGAGATGTTTTTATTAAGGGTAAATATGAATTAATTTTTCATATTGGTGACTATTTTAAAAATATATCTTCAGGTAGCGATGTACCATTCTTGGATGATGTTGTTATAAGATTTGGTATTTCAGATCCCTCACAGCATTATCATGTTCCTTTACTTGTTTCACCTTGGAGTTATTCTACTTATAGAGGTAGTTAAGTGATATCGAGTACTGTTAAATTTCTATTAAATGACAAGCTTATAGTAATCAAAAATCCAGATCCAAACCAAACATTACTTAATTATATTAGAACTGAATTAAAAAAGACTGGAACTAAAGAAGGATGTTCAGAGGGTGGTTGTGGTGCATGTACAATTGTTTTAGGTGAATTAGTCGATAATAAAATTGAATATAAAGCAATTAATTCCTGTATTTCATTTGTCCCATCATTGAATGGTAAGCAACTTATAATTGTTGAAGATTTAGTTTCTCAAAATGGAAAACTTCATCCTGTGCAAAATGCGATGGTAAAATTTCATGGCTCTCAATGTGGTTTCTGTACCCCAGGATTTGTTATGTCTTTATTTTCAATGTTTAAAAATAACAAAAGTCTCAACAATGAATTAATAACAGATTCTATATCCGGTAATTTATGTCGTTGTACTGGTTATAGACCTATAATTGATGCTGCCAAAAGTTTAAATAAGATAAACAAGAATGATCAATTTTCTAAAAATAAAAATAAAGTTATTCATCAATTAAAAAAAATTAAACCGAAAAATGTTTATATTGAAAAAGATGATAAAATTTATTTTTCACCAAAAAATATTAAAGATTTAAAAGGTATAATTAAAAAACATTCTAATTTTAGTTTTCTTGCTGGTGGAACTGACTTATCTTTAAAAGTTACAAAAGAGAGAAAAGAAATTCCTTTTATAATTGATTTAAAAGAAATTAATGAATTAGATTTTATAAAAGTAAGTAAAAATTATTTAGAAGTTGGTTCTGCTACACCATTAATAAAATTTGAAAAAGAAATTAAAAAATATTATCCAGATTTTTATTCGGTTCTTAAGAGATATGGTTCTGTTCAAATTCGAAATGTAGGAACTATAGGTGGCAATATTGCAACCGCATCTCCAATAGGAGATTCTTTACCAATTCTACTGTCATTAAATGCAGAGGTTTTAATTGAAAGTTTTAATAAAAAAAAAGTATTACCTTTAAATAATTTTTTTCTTGATTACAGAAAAACTAAATTAAAAAACAATGAATTTATACACTCAATTAAAATACCATTATTTAAGAAAAATATTTTTAAGGCATTTAAGATCTCAAAAAGATTTGATGATGATATTTCATCTGTTTGTGGATCTTTTAATTTTGAGATTAATAATAATAAAATTAAAGAGGTTTATATTGCATATGGAGGTATGGCTGCTGTACCAAAAAGAGCTAAAGCATGTGAAAAAATTCTTAAAAATAAGCCACTTACCATCAATACTTTTGATCAAGCAAAAAAATATTTAGAAAAAGATTTAAGTCCTATTGGAGATATGAGAGCTAGTAAAGAATACAGACTAGAGATAGCAAAAAATTTATTGATGAAGTGTTTCGTAGAAATAAATTCTAATAAGTTGTCTAGAGTAAATTAAATGAGTAAAGAGAACTACATCGAGGAAATAAGACCACATGATAGTGCCTATAAGCATGTGAGTGGATATGCAGAGTATACAGATGATATTAATGAGCCAAAAAATACAATTTATGGTGCTATTGGTTTAAGCAAAAAAGCTCATGCAATAATCAAAAATATAGACCTCACTGAAGTAAAAAAAAGTGAGGGAGTGATATCGGTAGTTACCCAAAAAGATATCCCTGGTAGAAATGACGTAGGTCCAGTTTTTGAAGGTGATCCAATTTTTCCAGAAAAAAAAGTGGAGTTTTTTGGTCAGCCATTATTCGCTGTAGCTGCCACAACTACAGAACTTGCTAGAAAGGCAGTATTAAAAGCCAAAGTTACCTATAAAGATTTAAAACCGATTATCACAATAAAAGAAGCTTTAAATAAGAGGCAATTTTTATTTAAACCTAGAAAAGTTAAAAAAGGTAACCCTTCTAAAAAAATAAAAAATTCAAAAAACAATTTAAAAGGAAATTTTACAACTGGAAGCCAAGAGCACTTTTATTTAGAGGGCCAGGCAGCTTTTGTTGTTCCTAAAGAGGACGATAATTTTTTAGTTTATAGTTCAACGCAACATCCATCGGAAACACAACAATTAATTGCAAAAATAAATCTGATAAACTTGGCAAGATCCATCCCTGATAAAAAGATAAAAAACTTAGAAGCATTATTGAAAATGAAAAGAAAAAACTAATTAACCAAGCGGGCTCTGTTGAAGATAATTTTCTTATAGCAATAGCTACATAAGATAAACCTAAACAAAAAATTATTGGATAAACATAATACAAATTTAAAGAGCTAAAACCTGGTTCAGTTATGAAAATTATACCAATAAATCCAACTAAAACTGCTAACCATCGATAAATACCAACTTTTTCTTTTAGTAAAAAAATTGAAAATATTGTTATAAATATTGGTGCTGCAAAAGAAATACTTACAACGGTTGCTAAAGGCAAATTTCTTAATGCTATAAATATAGAAACCAAAGCAATTAATCCTGCTAAACATCTTTTAAAATGAAGAAAGGGTCTAGTTGTTTTATAAAAATCTAAATATCTGTCTTTAGGAATAAGAAATAAAATAGGAATTATTCCACAAAATCCTCTAAAAAATAACACTTGTCCAACAGGATAATCATCAGACCATTTAACAATTACATCCATAAGTGAAAATGCACATACCGATATGAACATGTAAAAAAAGCCTAATTGATTTTTTGATAACATATGATTAACTTTAAATTAATTAAGTTAATTATCAATGGAAATAGCAATTTTAGGTTTAGGATGTTTTTGGGGACCAGAAATTAAGTTTAGTAAACTTGATGGAGTTATAAAAACAGAAGTAGGTTATTGTGGAGGTCACAATGCTGAAACAAATTACAAAGAAGTATGCACAGGCACAACAAATCATGCAGAAGTAGTAAAATTAGATTTTGATCCTAAGGTAATATCTTACGAGAAAATTCTTGAATATTTTTTTGAAATTCATGATTCAACAACTTTAAATTCTCAAGGACCAGATTTTGGAACCCAATATAGAAGTGAAATATTTTATTTAAATGATCAGCAAAAAATTACTGCTGAAAAAATAATAGAAAAAGAAAACGTCAAATTATCAGGAAAAGTAGTAACAAAAACTTCTTTAGTTAAAAATTATTGCCCAGCTGAAGAGTATCATCAAAGATATTTAGAAAAAAGATAAAATGTCTTTAGTTGATACAAGTTGGTTAGAAAATAATATTGATAAAGTAAAAATTATTGATTGCTCATGGCATATGCCTCAAACTCAAAGAAACGGTTTTGAGGAATATAAAGAGGAACATATTCCAAATGCTATTTTTTTTGATTTAGATAAAAATTCCAAATTAGATACTGATTTACCACATATGCTTACCGATACTAAATCTTGGGAAAAAATAATGAGCAATATGGGAATAGAAAATAATGATCGAATAGTAGTTTACGATAACTCTGATGTTATTAGTTCTTGTAGATGTTGGTACAATTTAATTTATTATGGACATGACCCTAAGCTAGTTCATGTTCTAGATGGTGGATTAAAAAAATGGAAAAAAGAAAATAAATCTACAGATAACAAAAAAGTGATCACTCAAACATCTAAGTATACATGTAAAGAAAATAAAGAACTTGTTAAAAATAAAAATCAAATAGATGAAAATATTGATACAGGTAAATTTAATGTTGTTGATGCAAGAAATAGAGAAAGATTTGAAGGCAAAGTTGCTGAACCAAGGAAAGGTCTTAGAAGTGGTTCAATAAAAAATTCTTTTTGCCTACCCTTTTCTGAATTAATTAATGAAGACCACACTTTCGTTAGTAAAGATAAAATAATGGAAAAATTTAAGTCCTTTAAATTTGAGCATGATAAAAATCTAGTATTTTCATGTGGTTCTGGAGTGACTGCAAGTGTATTGGCACTAGCTTATTCTTTAATAAATGCTAAATATATGCCGACAATTTACGATGGCTCTTGGGCTGAATACGGAAAAAATTAACTTATGAAAACATCTACAAAAATAACAAGTATAGTAATCATATTTTTCTTAATCATTGCAACAGTGATCATTGGAAGAACAATGATAGGTAATCATTTCAAAAAAAAATTTAGTAAAAGACCACCTCCTGGAATAATAATAACTACTACTCAAGAGATGGTTTTTGAAAATGTTGTTAGTACCTACGGGACCGCAACTCCAATTCAAACACAATCATTTAAAATTGAAAAATATGAAATATTAAAACCTATAAAGTTTAATCAAAAAGTTAATAAGGGTGATGTAATTGCTGAGCTTAAAAATCGAAAAGTTATTGCTCAATTTGATGGTGTTATTGGAAAAAGAGAATTTTCGGAAGATATAGAGGTTTCAAAATCTTCAATATTAATTAATCTTGAAGATACTAGCTCAATATATTGTGATGTAGACATACCTGAAATTTTTGTACCATTTATTAAGGTTGGTCTGCCAGTTGATATTAAATTTTCTGGATATAAAAATAAAATTTATAAAGGTGAAGTAGACTCTTTTGCTAGCAGGATAAGTGAAGATACAAGAGCTTTAGCAACAAGAATTAAGATGGATAACGCATCAGGTGAAATATTACCTGGCTCATTTTTAGAAATATCAATTAAATATGATGTAAGAAATGGCTTAAGTGCTCCTGACACTAGTACAATTGTCGAGGGTGAAAATGTTTTTATTTATAAAGTAGATGACAAAAATAAAGTAATGAAAACAAAGGTAACCATTGGTGATA
>CACJSX010000023.1 GCA_902596185.1 uncultured Pelagibacteraceae bacterium | reverse complement strand
ATAATAGTCGAAAATAAAAAAGATTTTAAAATAAAAGATCTAATTAATTATTCTTCAAGCCTGTATTTAGATCAAGGTTTTGAAATTGATAACCAATCATTACAAACTGAATTATCAGACTTTTTAATGGATAGATTAAAATATCACATGAAGGAAGAAAATATTAGAAATGATATAATTCAAGCATCAACCAGTTCTTTTAACTTAGATAAATCCGTTATTATTTTTAATAAAGCTAAATATTTAAATAAAATTATTAACAAACCAGATGGTTTAGATATTATTGCAAGCTATAAACGAGCCTCAAACATTTTAGACGGTGAATTGAAAAATGATAAAATAGAATTATCAAATACAACCGACCCTGGTATTTTTAAAACTGAGTTAGAAAAAAACCTATTTAAAAAAATTAGTGAATTAAAGAAATATTTTTCAGGCATTAATAAAGATGAAAATTATGTTCAAACATTGGATAATCTAGCTAGCGTTAAAAGAGAAGTTTTTGACTTTTTTGATAATGTAATTGTGAACGAAGATGATCCAGTCATAAAGAAAAATAGGCTGGAACTAATCCAAATGATGTGTAAAACGTTCAACAATTATGTTAATTTTTCTCTAATAGACTCCCATTAATGAAAAAACTTATATTAAACTTTAATTCTAAGGATAGTAAAAAAATTAAAAATCCAAAAAACTTTTTAGGAGGAAAGGGTGCTAATCTTTCAGAAATGGGAAGAATGGGTCTTCCAGTGCCTCCTGGTTTTACAATATCTACGAAAGTTTGTGAAATTTTTTATAAGGATAAAAAAAAATTAAATAAAAATTTAATTTTTCAAATTAAAAAAGAATTAAAATTAATTGAAAAAGATGTTTCTAAAAAATTTGGAGATTTAAAAAATCCGCTTTTATTGTCTGTACGTTCTGGTGCAAGAGTATCAATGCCAGGTATGATGGATACTATTTTAAATCTGGGCTTGAACGATAAAACAGTTAAAGCTTTAGCAATTAAAACTTCAAATGGAAGATTTGCTAAAGACAGTTATAGAAGATTCATTCAAATGTACAGTAATGTGGTAATGGGTGTCGAAGGTTATCATTTTGAGGAATTAATTGAAAATTATAAACTGACGAAAGGTGTTTTGTTAGATACAGATTTAGATGAAAGTGATTGGGATGGATTAATTGAAGACTTTAAAAGAACAGTAAGAGAAAAGGCAAAAAAAGATTTTCCCCAAGATGTTTATGAACAATTGCTAGGAGCAGTGAGTGCAGTATTTTTATCGTGGGAAAGCAATAGAGCAAAAATTTATAGAAAACTAAATCAAATCTCTGCTGAGTGGGGAACCGCTGTAAATGTTCAATCAATGGTTTTTGGAAATATGGGTGATGATTGTGCAACAGGAGTTGTGTTTACAAGAAATCCATCAGATGGATCAAATGAAATATATGGTGAGTATTTAATTAATGCGCAAGGTGAAGATGTTGTAGCTGGTACAAGGACACCACAATATATTACTAAAAAAGCTAGGCAAGATGCCAAAGTAAAAGAGTTATCAATGGAAGAATCTATGCCAAAAGTTTTTAAAGAACTACAAAAAATTTTAAAAAAGTTAGAGAAACATTATAAAGATATGCAAGATGTAGAATTTACAGTCGAAACTAATAAACTATGGATGCTTCAAACAAGATCAGGAAAAAGAACAGCAAAGTCAGCAGTTAAGATTGCAGTTGATATGGTTAAAGAAAAATTAATTTCTAAAAAAGAAGCGGTATTAAGAATTGATCCAAACTCTCTGGATACACTTTTGCACCCTACTTTGGATGAAAAAAGTACAATTAATGTAATAGCAAATGGATTGCCAGCATCACCTGGCGCAGCCAGTGGTAAAGTTGTATTTACATCAGAAGAGGCTGAAAGACTAACTGCAATGATGCAAGATACTATTTTGGTAAGAGTAGAGACCTCTCCAGAGGATATACAAGGAATGCATGCTGCTAAAGGAATTTTGACAGCAAGAGGAGGAATGACAAGTCATGCAGCTGTTGTGGCTAGAGGTATGGGCAGACCATGTGTATCAGGATCAAGTGAAATTGATATAAACTATGAAAATAAATCTTTCAAAACTTCTTCAATGGAGATTAAAGAAGGGGATGTAATTACTATAGATGGCTCAACTGGAAGGATTATTGCCGGAAGTGTTTCAACTGTAAAACCAGAAATATCTGGTGATTTTTCTAAGCTAATGTCTTGGGCTGACAATTTTAGAAAATTAAAAGTAAGGACAAATTCCGAGACACCGAAAGATACCAAAACAGCAAAAGATTTTGGTGCAGAAGGTATTGGACTATGCAGAACTGAACATATGTTTTTTGATGAAGAAAGAATTTTGTCTGTAAGAGAAATGATATTATCTAAAACAAAAGAAGACAGATCAATAGCATTAGAAAAACTTTTACCACATCAAAGAAAAGATTTTATAGATATTTTTAAGATTATGAGTGGATTACCAGTCACAGTTAGGTTGTTGGACCCACCATTACATGAATTTTTACCACGTACAGAAAAGGAAATTAATGAGGTTGCAAATATAGTTAATCTTCCAGTTAAAGAGGTTGAGTCAAGAATTGAAGAGCTTCATGAGCAAAATCCTATGTTAGGTCATAGAGGCTGTCGTCTAGGAATATCTTTTCCTGAAATTTATGAGATGCAATGTAAAGCAATATTTGAAGCTCTAGCGCACCTTAAGAAAAGTAAAATTAAATCTGCATTTCCCGAAATAATGATACCTTTGGTTTCTACAGAGACTGAGATAAAAATTATGAAAGATTTAGTAATTAGAACAGCAAGCCAGGTTCAAAAAGAGCATAAGTTGAAAATAGAATTTTTAGTTGGCACAATGATTGAATTGCCTAGAGCTGCAATAAAAGCAAAAGAAATTGCAAAGCACGCTGAATTTTTTAGTTTTGGAACAAATGATTTAACTCAAACAACTTTTGGGATTAGTAGAGATGATAGTGGAAAATTTCTAAATGATTATTTAGAAAATAAAATATTTTCAGTTGATCCATTTGTTTCAATAGATGAAGGAGTTTCAGATTTAGTTGGAATAGCAGTTGAAAAAGGACTAAAACAAAACAAAAAGCTTAAATTGGGTATTTGTGGAGAACACGGAGGGGACCCCAATAGTATCTCTTTTTGCGCTAAAGTAGGGCTAAATTATGTTTCATGTTCTCCTTACAGAGTTCCAGTTGCAAGGCTTGCAGCTGCTCAAGCAGAATTAAAAATTAAATGAATGTTAAATAAGTAATGAAAAAATAGCTTAAACTTTTTTAAAAAGAGAGTAGTTTCTTCTAATGAATTTTGAAAAGTTTTGGTTATCTCAATCAGATTTAATTAGATGGATTAAAAAACCAAATACAGCACTTAAACAAAAAAAAAATAATTTTTTTACATGGTTTCCAGATGGTAAACTTAATATTTATTCAAGTTGTATAGAACAACATTTAAATAACAAAAATAAAAATAAAAAAGCAATATATTTTGTAGATAAAGACAAAAATATAAGTTCTTTAACTTATAACGAACTAAATATTCAGATCAATAAATTTTGCTCTTACTTAATCGATTCTTGTAGAAATAAAAAAATAAACAGAGTTATGATTCACACCTCAAGCTCTAAGTGGTCAGCAATTTCAATGCTTTCTTGTGCAAAATTAGGGATACATTTTTCAGTAGTTTTTGAAGATTTACAAAAAGAAGCAATAGAAAAAAGAATAAAAATTTTTAAGCCTGATATTATTTTTTCTATTTCTAAAAATTCAGAATTAATTAATTTTTTTTCTAAAATAACAAAAAAAAATAAAATTAAAATTATCTATTTTTACAATATTTATCTAAAAAATATTCCATTTATCAAAAATAATAAAATTCAAGGTTTCAGAAGTGGAGATAAATTTTTTTCAATTTTTACGTCAGGTTCAACCGGCGATCCAAAAGGAATTACGCATTCATATGGTGGATTTCTTTTATATGTTGTCTACACTTGTAAGCATCAATTTGGAATGAAAACAAACTCTATCGTCCTTACTGCATCTGATGCTGGATGGATTAATGGTCATAATTATTCTCTCTTCGGGCCATTAGCAGTTGGGGCAACCACTATATTAATGGAAAGACCAATTTTACTTTTAGATGAAGTTTTTTTAAAAAAATTGTTTAGATTAAAGATATCAATCTTATATTTGCCAGTAACTTTAATTAGACTAATGAAAAAAATTTTTAAAAACAAACATAAGTGTAAATCAATTACAACTCTGGGTTCCATGGGAGAGCCTCTTGCCCCTGCGGTAGGAGAATGGTTCTCAAAATGTTTCTCAAATGGAAAAAAAGCAATAGTAAATACCTATTATCAAACTGAAACAGGCGCTATAATTTGTTCCCCAAAATATAATGAGACATCCATAGTTTCTCCACATGGATCAGTAGGAAAGCCATTAAATAAATTCATTAAATTATCAAAATTATATAATAAAAATAAAAAGGAAATTAAAGTAACCAACCTGTGGCCAGGTTGTATGACAAATATTTTAAATGGATATAGTGAATGGAAAAAATATTGGGATAATAAAAATAATTTTAGAATGTTTGATTTAGCTACTATCAATAATAATAACATTCTTATTCATGGTAGAGTAGATGATGTAATAAATATTAGAGGTCATAGAATTGGATCTGAAGAAATTGAATCAACTGTTTTAAAAATAAAAGAAGTTTTTGAATGTAGCGCGATATCTATTCAGGACGAACTTGAGGGTCATGTGATTTATTTATTTGTTGTAAGCAAGTCAAAAGATCTAGATGAAAAAATTAATCTTAAAATAAAATCTTTATTTGGGGTATTTGCGCTACCAAGAAAGATTTATTATATCAGTGAATTACCAAAAACTAGAAGTGGTAAAATTTTAAGAAGACTTCTTAGAGATATATTATTACATCCCTCATCAAACGATTTTGGAGATTTATCAACAATTTTAAATAGTGAAATAGTTCGAGAAATACAATATTTAGTTAAAAATGACGACTGACACTAATTTAAGCAATATAGTAAAAATAATTTCTAAACATACTAGGGTCAAAGAAGAGCTTATAGGCCTTAATTCTTCTACTGAAACAATTGATAGATGGGATAGTCTTGCCCATATAAATATTATAGTTGATATTGAAAAGAAATTTAACATAAAAATTAAAACTACAAAAGTAAGTGAATTAAATTCAGTTAATTCAATTATTCAATTTTTGAAATAATATAATTTATATAAAAACAACTTTAAAAATACATGTTTGATTTAGAATATAAAAAACATATTCAATTTTTGAGAGGATTTTCAGTATTATGTATTTTTTTATTTCATACAAATATCCCACTATTCAAAAAAGGATATCTGGGTATTGATATATTTTTTGTTATTTCAGGTTTTGTAATAACAAAAACGATTTTTCAAGGATATTTAAGTGAAAAAAAAATTAATCTCAGTAATTTTTATATAAATAGAATAAAAAAAATTATACCAAATTTATTTTTTATAGTTGGAACAACTTATTTTATTTACTTGATTTTTGGTCCTCCAAATATGGGATTATGGAATGAGATATTTGGAGTATTTTTAGGAATTTCAAATATTTATTATTTAACCAGTAGAACAGATTATTTTGACGGTATTTTTGATGATCCTTTAGCGCATACATGGTCTATTGGTGTTATTCAACAATTTTATATAATTTATCCTCTTTTAATATTTTTGATTTTTTTATCCAAAGAAAAAAAATTTTTTAATTTACAAATATTCTTTTTAATTTCATTTACAATTTCAATATTTTTTTTTCATTATAATTTAAATAATAATCCTCTATTTTCGTTTTACTCAACATCAATGAGATTATGGGAGTTAATTTTTGGTGGAATATTATTTTTTTATAAATTCAAGATAAAAAAAAATAATATTATTTCTATTGGGTCGTTATTATTAATAATTTATTTAATTTTTACCCCAAGCAACTTTAATTATTTATATCTAAACTTGATAATAGTTATTTTAAGCGGGGTATTTATAATATTTTTTTCAAAATCAGAAATTTTTGAAAAAAATCCACTGATTTATTTGGGCAATATTTCGTTTTCATTTTATTTATGGCATTTGCCAGTATTATATTTCTTTGAGTTATATATTCTGAATATATTTTATTTAGATGTTGTTTTAAGTTTTATATTTACTCTAATTCTCTCTGTAGCTAGTTATACTCTAATCGAAAAAAAATTTAGATATTTAAATTTTGCTAGTTATAAGAAATATGCATATTATTCAATTTCTTTTTTTACATTAATTTTTATTTTTTTAGTTTACATTAAATACTCTAATAATGATGTTAAAAAAATTCTTCGAACTTTTCTAAATAATTCTAATTATTTAAATCTTGAGCATAATTGGAACCATAGATTTGCATTTCAAGATCGATTAAGTGTAAATGAAAAAAGTATATATGAATATTGCAAAGATGACTCAAAAAATTTTATAAAAAATTCTGACAAATTAAAATTAGAATGTTTGAAACAAAAAAATTATAAAACTCTTTTCTTTGTTGAAGGTTCCAGTCATACAGCTCAATATTTACCAATGTTAATAAAATCTGAATTGATTGAAAATATTTATTATAAACATAGAACAGATTACGAAATATCATTTGAATTAGTAAATGAACTAAGTAATAAATTTGATGAAGTTATTTACTTAACTGATCTTCAAATTGCACCAAAATTAAAAATATTAGCTTCAGTATATCCAAAATTTAATGAAAAGATAAAATTTATTTTATTTAAACCCAACCATTATCCAAAAAATATATTTCAACCATCTAAATGTTTAATTCAACAACAAACATGTAAAATTTTTAAAAATGAAGACTTTAAAAAAAGAAATTTAACAGAATTATTTCATAATATAGATAAGTTTAAAAATAGTAATGAGGGCATCTTTATTTTCAATACATATGAAAATTTATGCCCAAGTTTCGAATGTACAATATATGATAAAAACAAAGATTTATTAATGTTAAGAGATCAAAGTCATTTATCTATTGAAGGGGCCGAAAGTTTAGTAACAAAATTTGATGAATATATTCAATTATTAAGAGATCAGAATCAAATTAATAATTTTAAAAACTAAAATTGGAAATATATGAATGGGTCAATATCTAATAAATAAGATATAGCTATAGCTAGATAAATTAGCAAACCTAAAATTATAAAAATAGAAAGATATAATTTTTTTTTATTTTCTTTAAGAGAATTTAATAATTTTAAAAGTGTCTCCATTGTATTTAGTGTATTTAAAAAATTTTAAATAAGTTATCTATTATATTAATTTTTTGAAAATTAATATAAAAGAAATCGAAAATGCTGTTTCATAGTTCAATTTATTTGTTACTTTTTCTTCCCACTGTTTTCGTATTATATTTTATTTTAAGAAAATTAACCAATAATGATGGTAAAGTTTTACTAATAATATCTGGTATATTTTTTTATGGATGGTGGAATATAAATTTTACACCTCTGATTATTTGTTCTGTTTTGTTTAACTACTATGTAAGCAAAGTAATTATTAATATTGACAATAAAAAAAAGAAACAACTAATTCTTTTCTTTGGTATTTTTAGCAATGTAGTTTACTTAGGCATATTTAAATATACAGACTTTATAATAGTAAATATAAATATTTTTTTTCAGTCAAATTTACAAACATTTGATTTACCATTCCCTTTAGCAATGAGTTTTTTTACTTTTCAGACTATAGCTTATCTTGTTGATTGTTATGATGGAGAGGTAAAAGTGAAGAGTTTAAAAGAGTTTTCTTTATTTATTATTTTCTTTCCACAATTAATTGCTGGTCCAATAGTGAAATACAATTATATGATGCCTCAATTTAGTAGTAGTAAAAATAAGTACATAAATCCAAAAAATATACTTTTAGGTTTAACAATTATTTTAATAGGAATATTTAAAAAAATAGTTCTTGCAGATAATTTATCTATAAATGTTGATTATGGATTTAATAATTTTGATACTATTAATTTTCTAGAGTCTTGGATTACCTCAATTAGCTTTACATTACAAATATATTTTGATTTTAGTGGTTATATTGATATGGCAACTGGATCTGCACTTTTATTTAATATATTACTGCCAAAAAATTTTGATAGTCCTCTTAAATCAACAAGTTTAATTAATTTCTGGAAAAGTTGGCACATAACCTTATTTAAATTTTTAATGAATTATCTTTATTTTCCAATTTTAAGATCACTCCATAAGATCAATTTTCTTAATGCAATGATTGTTACTTTAATTGTTTTTTTTATATCTGGAGTTTGGCATGGTCCAACCTACGGATATATTATATTCGGAACATTACATGGTGTAGGGATAATAATTAATCATATTTTTAATAAAATTACGACTATTAAATTAAGCAATTTTTTTGGATGGTTGTTAACATTACTTTACGTAAACTTTACTTTTATTTTTTTTAGATGTGAAAATTTAGAGAGCGCAATAGTTATAATTAAAAATATGGTTGGTTTTAATGGCTTTGAAATTAATACTAATTATTTTGAGAGTTATTTATTGATAATTGTATATATAATATCAATTTCAATTTCGATGTTTTTTAAGAATGTAAATTACTTAATTGAGAATTTTTATAAAAAATAATAGATCAAACTATAAAAGCTATTTGTTTTCGCTTTTTTTTTAAAAGGGGCGTTCTGTTGCCAGGTGCCCCGAACTTTATAACGTTATTCGCGAATAATTTAAATTGAAAAGTCCTTATTTTCAATTGAATCCCGATCATATCCCGATCAGAATTTTTGTGATAACATAATAAATATTATGGCCTCATATCAAGAAATTTTAGAAAAGGTTCCAGAACCAGTTAAAGATAAATTTTTAATTAAAAAAAGAGAAAGGGCGATTGAGATAGTTAAAGATAAAATTGCCAAATCTGGCAAAAGTTTATCTGATTTTGACGATGATGAGATGGAGGGTATGATTGGTGATGAAGAGCGAAATTTGAAAGAGGATCAATTAAAGACCATTCTGGTTAGTTTATTAACTTTTGAAGGATTAACTTATTTAGCAGAACTTTAAAATGTTCAAAAGAGGCTTCTTAGCAATCATTGGTTCTAAAATATTATTTTGGTTTAAACCTGAATTAAAAATAGTAGTTAGAAATATTGTTATATGTGCAGTATTTATTTTAATAACTATCTATATTCATTCTGAATATATTAAATGGTCAGAAGTTTCAGGCAATAAAGAATTTATAACTTTATCGTTCATCTTAAAAAATGGGTTAATTTTATTATCATTAATGGCACTTTTATTCAGTGTTAAAAGGCCAAACTTTAAAAATGATAGATTTGATAAGTTTAGAAATAAAAAATTAAAAAGCGAGGCAGATAAAAAATTAGAACCACAGGGTGCTGTTAAAAATTCTGAAATCGATGATGCATATTTCGATAAGTTTAGAACCAAAAAAAAACTTAGAACTACACAAGAAATTAAACTTAGCAAAAAATGAAAAAACCAAATGAGGTTGTGATATTCGATTCTTTTAGAATTCAGCCAACTGAAAGTGAAAAAACTGAAATAGAGAGATTAAAAAAACAATTCAAGAAGTCTCCATTATCCACAACTGGTGGTATGATTTTAGAAATTGTTGCTGCCCCTTTTGTATCAAAAAATGTTGAGTACGTTGATTTTTATAAAAAAACTTATTCAAATATAACTACTGTTTTTAAATCATCTATAAGAGATGCTGCTATTAGCGATGTAAGTCAACGAATTAGAAAGAAAAATAAGAAAGCTTATGAGTTTAAAAAAGAAGAACTTGAAGAAATGATATTGAAACAGGAGAGTCGAATAAAAAAAAAGGGGAGGTTAGCTTTAATAAAAAAACTTATTCTAATTCATTTGGGTATAGGGATACTACCATTTGTATGATCGAAACTATTATAATTATAGAGATAATCGCGTTAGCTTGGTATCTGGCAAATAAATGAAAAATATTAAATACGCATTTGTGTTTATATTTTCATACTATATTGGATTAAAGTTCCCTGATATCGATCAATTATTTCAAAGTTCTCTAGGTCATAGATCAATAATCACACATAGTAT
>CACJSX010000022.1 GCA_902596185.1 uncultured Pelagibacteraceae bacterium | reverse complement strand
TATTAAACTTTAAAAAGTAATTATATATTTTTAAGGCCTGAGAATTTCTAATATCTGAAACATTTTTTTTATATGTTAGTCCTGCAAAAACAATCTTATCTTTTTTTGAATTAATATTATTATTCTTAAGTATCGATTTAATCTGGTCTATAACATATTTTTTCATATATTCATTGGTTCCCCTACCAGATAAAGTCACACTAGTTTTAAATTTATTTTTTTTAGCAATATATGAAAAGTAGTATGGATCTACAGGTAAGCAATGACCTCCGACTAATCCTGGTAAATATTTAGTAAAGTTCCATTTTGTACCTGCTTGATTTAATACATTATAAAAATTTAGATCTAATTTTTTACAAAAAATAAATATTTCATTCATAAGTGCTATGTTTAGATCTCGTTGTATATTTTCAATTACTTTTGATGTTTCTGTCTCTTTAATTGATCTGGTGATAATTAGTTTTTTTGAAAGGTATTTATAAACTTTTTTGATATTAGCATCATTTTTTTTATCTGGTATAGCAATTAATTTATTAATTTTATCTAGAGAGTGTTTTTTATCACCTGGATTTATTCGTTCAGGACTATAACAAATAATGAAATCTTTATTCCTGTAATTTAGTTTGTTTTTTTTTTCTAATAAAGGTACACAAAAATTTTCTGTAATACCCGGGTATACTGTCGACTCAAAAATAACTATATCATTTTTTTTAAGTATCTGGCCTAAATGTTCACATGCTAGATTTAGAGGGGATAAATCAGGTGTTTTATTATTTGTGATTGGAGTTGGAACACAAATTATAAAAAAATTGCAATTTTTAACATCATTTATTTTATATGTAAGATTTTTTTTTTTTATTTTTAATAACTGATTTCTAGAAAATTCTAAATTAGTGTCTTGATTTTTTTTTAAAGTTTTAATTCTTTTAGGGTCTATATCAAAACCAAACGTATTAAATTTTTTTGATATTTTTACTAACGCTGGCAGACCAACATATCCCAAACCAATTATACAGGGTTTAATTTTCATATGACAAATTTAAAGATTTAATATAGGAATACATATATTAATTCAAAGTTTATTAACAAATATATATGAGTAGAAAAGTTACTTTTATTGCTGAAATTGGGATGAATCATAATGGTAATTTTGATTTATGTTTTGAGCTTATTAAACAAGCAAAACTATCAGGTGCAAATATTGTTAAATTTCAATTAGGATGGCGAGATAAGCCAGGTGAAATTAATTGTATTGATAATAAAATTATAAAGCAGTTAATATCTTGGGCTAATTATTTTGATATAGAGATACTATTTTCAATAATAAGCAATAAAGCTTATGAGCTTATTAAACCTTTTAAAGTCAATAAATATAAAATTGCTTCAAGAACAGTCATCGATAATTTACCTTTAGTAAAAAAAATATTAAGAGAAAATAAAGAAACAATTATATCATTGGGTATGTGGAAAAAAGAGGGGGTTCCAATACCTAAAAAAAAAAATATTTCTTATTTATGGTGCTTATCAAAATATCCTTGCGAACCTAAAGATTTAAAAAATTTACCAAAAAATTTCAATAAATCAGTTTATGATGGATATAGCGATCATTCTATTGGTATTGAGACATGCTTAATTGCAATTTCAAGAGGGGCAAAAATAATTGAAAAACATTTTACACTAGATAAATCTAACACTACAATACGGGATCATGCCCTATCAGCAACTCCAAGCGAGTTTAAATTATTAGTTGATTTAGGAAATGATATATCAAAAAAAATTAACATTGGTGTTTAAATAAAACTATGAAATCGCTGGATAATAGTCACAGAAAGTACTCAATTTCTAGTATTGGTAATAGTGAGGCGGATAGGATTGAATTTATGACAAGTAATATGCATCTTAATAAAGCATATTTGTACAAAGTAAAAAAAATTAATGATAATTTAAATAAAATAAAAATATTAGAGGAATTTAAAAATAGATTTGTTAAATACAGGGAGGGTTGGAGGAATATCCCTGCTCATGCTATAGAGAAAAAATTACACTCTAAAAAACTAGAAAGTAAAAATATCAATCCGCTTTGTATAGATTTGGAGGTGGCTTCGGTTTGTGATTTAGCATGTCCTCATTGTTTTAGGCAATATATAGCTACACCTGATAAGATTATGTCTTTGGACCTAGCATATAAATTAATTGATCAATTAGCAGAACAAAATGTACCTTCTGTAAAATTTAATTGGAGGGGAGAGCCTTTGATGAACAGAAACTTACCAAAAATTATAGATTATGCAAAAAAAAAGGGGGTTTTGGAAACTATAATCAACACAAACGCAACATTGCTCAAAGGAGATTATGCCAAGGAATTGATTTCGTCCGGATTAGATTTGCTGATTTATTCGTTTGATGGAGGATCAAAACAAACGTATGATAAATTAAGAGTAGGTAGATTTAAACAGAATAAATTTGAAGATATTGTAAAGAATATAGAAAATTTTAATAATTTAAAAGTAAAAATGGACTCACTCTTTCCAAGAACAAAAATTCAAATGGTTCTAACAAAAGAAACTTATGATGAGCAGGATGAATATTTTTCTCTTTTCAAAAATATAGTGGATGATGTTTCTGTTAAGCAGTATACCGAGAGAGGTGGAGATATAAAAGAGTCAGAAATTTCAAACAAAAAATTAGATGAAAACAAAATTTATATGAAAAATTTTGATGGAGACCTATTTGTTTCTGAAGGAAGACTTCCTTGCGAACAACCATTTCAAAGGATGTTAATTACATATGATGGAAGAGTAAGCATGTGTTGTTACGATTGGGGGAGCATGCATCCTATAGGTTATACAGACGATTTAGCAATAAAAACTGGTGATGAGGAATTTGTGAAAATTAAAGAACAAGCTGATAGAAAAAAAAAGGGTTTTGAACTTATGAACTTAAAATTACCAGAAAAATTCAACAATCCTGAGCAGAAAGTTTCTACCTTAAAAGAAATTTGGAATGGTAGTGAGATAAACAAGGTAAGAAAATTGCACTTAGAAAATAAATTAGAGAAGGTAACTATCTGTAAAAAATGCCCATTTAAAGATACTTATAATTGGAAAAAAGTTCATTAATGAGTTGTGAAATTATAGCAGAGGTAGCTAATTCGCATCAAGGAGAATTTCATTTAGCAAAAAAAATTGTAAAAACATTTTCTAGTTATGGTGCGACCTCTATAAAATTTCAAATTTATTTTGCAGAAGATTTTCTATCTAAAGATCATGAAAGATTTAATCATTTTAAAAATCAATCTTTTTCAGAAAAAGAATGGTCTAAATTAATTTTTTATACAAAAAACATTGGTTATAAAAATATTTATGCTGATGTCTTGGGATTAAAAGCTTTTAATATTGCAAAAAAACTTAAATTGGATGGATTTAAAATACACTCTACAGATCTAACGAATGATTTACTTTTAAAGAAAATTTCAAAGGAAAATAAAAAAATTTTTTTATCTGTTGGTGGAGCTAAAATAAATGAAATTTATCATGCAATTAATCATTTAAAAATTGATAGAAAAAAAATAGTATTAATGCATGGATTTCAAAGTTATCCAACCAAAATAGAACACACTAATCTAAATAATATTAATAAATTAAAAAATTATTTTGGTGAATGTTTTAGTTATGGTTATCAAGATCATGTTGCAGGAAATAGTAAGTATAATTTATATCTGTGTTTGACTTCATTAGGGTATGGAGTGAATTATTTAGAAAAGCACATTACATTAAATAGAAAAAAAAAGGGTATTGATTATTATTCTTCATTAGAGCCAAATGAATTTAAAAATTTTTGTAGAGTAATAAATAAATCAATTTCTGGATTATCTATAAAAAAAAGTGGTTATTCGGATCAAGAAGATGCGTATAGAAAAAAAACTAAAAAATTTTGGATTTTAAAAAAAAAATTAAAAAAAAATTCAAAAATTTCACTTAAAGATTTAGAATTTAAGAGAATTAATAATTTAAATATGGAACCTCTTTTTTTAAAAGAGTTTGTAGGAAAAAAAATAAATCAAAATTTAGGTAAAAATACTGTTATCTCAAATAATATTTTTTATAAAAAAATATATGCAATGATTGTAGCAAGATATAATTCAAAGAGATTACCTGGCAAAGCAACATTAAAAGTTGCTGGTAAAACTTTATTGGAGCATTTATTTTTGAGAGTAAAAAAAGCAAAATTGATAGATAAAATAATTTTTTGCACTACTAAAAAAAAATCAGACGACGTATTGGTAAATCTAGCAAAAAAAAACAAAATAAAAGTTTTTAGAGGTGATGAAAATAATGTTTTGGGGAGAATGTTAGCAGCCACAAAATCAGATAATCCAGATATAATGGTAAGAATTACAGGTGATGATATTTTGATAGATCCTGGATATATGGATAAAGCAGTGCTTTACCACTTATCTAATAATCTTGATTATACAGATCATAAAGATTTACCAAGTGGGGTTGAAACTGAAATATTTAATAGAAAAACTCTTAATTTTATAAATAAAAATGCTGTGGATAATTCAGGAACTGAATATTTAACTTATTATTTAAGAAATAATGAAGATTTATTTAGAATAGGATCGGCACCAGTTTATAAAAAACACCAAAAAAACTTAAGGTTAACAATAGATAGTCTTAAAGATTTTAAATTTGTAAAACCTTTTTTGGAAAAAATGAGTAAAGATAATAAATTATCCACATACAATATTGATGATATAATTGTTTTTTTCAAAAATAAAAAAAATAATCAAATTCATACAAAAAAAGAAATTAAAATTAACACAAACTTAAAGAAAAATTCATATAAGGACTTATGAGCAATCAAACAAAAAATAGCTTAATAACAGTTTATATCACTAACCATAATTATGGAAAATATATTAAACAGTCGATTGATAGTGTTCTCAACCAAACTTATCAAAATTTTGAATTAATCATAATTGATGATGGATCGAACGATAATTCTAGAGAGATAATAGAAAGATATTCAAAAAATAAAAAAGTAAAAATAATTTATCAAAAAAATAAAGGTCTGACAGTCTCAAATAATATTGCAAGAAAAATCTCTAGAGGTAAATATATAACAAGACTAGATGCAGACGATTGGCTAGATCCTAATTTTTTACAAATAATGTTAAATACAGCTAATAAGAATAAAGATTGTGCAATAGTTTTTTGTAATTATTATTTAACAAATTCGAGAGGTCAAGTAATTGATCATTTTTATAGGCACGATTTTAAAAAAGTAAAATTAATGGACCAGCCTGCTCATGGAGCATGCAGTTTAATAAATGTTAAAACACTAAACGAGGTTGGTGGATATGATGAACAACTTCAATGTCATGATGGAGTAGATTTGTGGCTGAAATTAATTGGCAAATATAAAGTAAAAAATGTTAATTTACCTTTATTTTTTTATAGACAGCATGGCAAGAGTTTAACAAAAAATGTAGAAAAAATTTTTAGAACAAGAGATAGAATTTTAGAAAAACATACAAAAAATAAAAAAAAATATAAAAAAATACTCGCAATCATTCCAGTGAGAGGAGCAAATTATAGTGAAACATTAGTAGCTTTAAAAAAAATAAATAAACAACCTATAATTCAAAAACTAATTTATGAATTACAAAAAAGTTTAAATGTTAAAAAAATTTTAGTATCTACCCCAGACACAAAAATCTTAAATTTTGTAAGTAAAAAATTTAAAAAAAAGGTTATTATCCATAAGAGAGAGCATAGACTAGCAAGATTAAATACAAGAATAGAAGATACTTTAAAATCGTCTATTAAATTAATGAAATCAAAAAATTTTACACCAGATTTAATTTTATTAGTAAATGTTGTTTGTCCATTTCTAGAAACTAAAAATTTTGAGTCTGCAATTAATTTAATTAGAATTTTTGAAACAGACGAGATAATTGCAGTAAAAAAAGAATATGATAATTTTTATTATCATAATGGAAAAGGATTACGGCCATTCAAAGATAATAAAAATTTATCACTGGAAAAAGAGGAAATTTATAGAGAAATTGGAGGTTTACGTTTGATAAAACCAAATAGAATAGGAAAAAAAAATAATAAAATCGGACATATATTTTTAGACGAAAAATCTGCTTTTAGAATAAATAGTACACAGGACTTAGAATTGTTGGAAGCTATAGAAAATAAAAAGATTTAAAATAAATTATAAAATTAAATAGTAATTTATTAAATTCTTAAATATAAAAAAATGAAAAAAAAAGTAGTAATTTATGGTTGTGGTTTTCATGGTAGAGCTGTTTTTAGAAAGTGCGCTCAATTAAAAAATAAATTTGATATAGTTGCCTGGATTGATAATGATAAAAAAAAAATAAATAAGTCACTATTTAACAAAAAAATTTATTTACCCAACAAATTAAGAAAAATAAAATTCGATAGTATTATTATTTCTGGTAGAGAAATTGATTTAAAAATAAAACAAATAAAAAAAATTGTTACAAATACCAAATTTTTGTTTTGGGGAAATAAAGAAATTAAACCTTCAAAAAAAAAAATATTAAAAAGAGATAAATCTCTGAAAATAATTTTGAAATATGTATTGTCTGTTCTGGAAAAAGAAAAAATAAATTATTGGATCGACTCTTCTGCGTTGTTAACAATATTTCGAAAAGATAATTTATCAATCAGATCTGATTTTGATATTTCAATAGAAAAAAAATATATGGGAAAAATTAGAAAACTCTTTAAATCAAATAAATTTTTTTACTTTCATCAATTAAAAATTTATAAATCAAAAATAAAATTATTTTTTACATCTAAAAATGACATACGGTTATATGAACCAGCTGTTGTTGATCTTTGTTTTCAAGATTTTTCAAAAAAAAAATATATTTTTAATTATTTAAATCCCAAAAAAAAATTTTTAAAAAAATTTTTTAAAAAATTTAAATATATAAAATATCAAAATTTAAATTTTAAAATTCCTTTTGAGTCAGAAAAATATCTAAAAAGCTTATATGGTAACTGGAAGCTAAGAAAAAATTTTTATAGCAATAACTTAGCTAGAAAAAAACCTTATTTACATCAACCTTTCATTAAATAGGATATTATAATTCAATTATTTTTTTAGGTGGAATGCCTAAATTTAATATAGATTTTCTGATATCTTTTGAAAAAGCTCGTGATGTAATTATTATTTTGTCAAAATTGCTAGTCTTTAATTTTTTAGGTGAGAATACCTTAAAACCAAATCTTTTTTTGTTATGATAAATAATGTTATTATCAACAAAAAATAATATATTTTTTTTTAAATTTGTGTGATCTAAAAATTCAAGTGCAAAATTAGAAGCTCCAAATAGAATTATTTTTAAATTATTAAGTTTTATTTTCTTATCAATTTTATTAAATTTAGAAATTATCTTTTTTTTATAGTCATTTGATTTCTTGATAAAATTTTTTACTACTTGAAATTTAATTTTTAAATCATTTTTAAAATCATAATTATATTTAATTAAACCTGTTTCTCGCTTGGCAACAAAATTTAGATAATTGTAATGTTTTTTTAGTTTAATAATCTTGAATCCGCTAGTTTGAAATAAATATTTTATATTATTTTCGTAGTAATTTATTGTATGACCGAATGGATCTCTAAAATTATTTTTATATTTAAAAATATTCGGTACAGCTATATATAGCTTTGACTTATTCGACATTAATGATCTTACTTTTTTAAGTGATTTTTTTGGTTCCTCTATGTGTTCTAGAACATTATCCATTATAATCAGATCGTATTTTTTACTTGGTTGAATTTGATTTAAAAATTTATTTTCAATGTTAAAAAAATTATTATTTTTCAGTTTCTCAAATAATTTCCTTGAAGGCTCAATACCATCTATATTTTTTTTTTTTAAATTATAAAAAATATTAATATTTTTTAGTAATGATCCTGTTGCTGCTCCAATTTCTAAGATATTTGTATTTTTTTTGAAACAGTTTTTTTTGGGAAAAAAAGATTTAAAGCACTTAAAATGTTTTTTTGCTTTTTCACTTTGTTCAAAAGCAGAGCCAATCGCAGAACTTGAATAAAGTTTTTTTGTATTTTTATGACCCAACCATGGGTTTGAGTATACTAAATTACAATTTTTGCAAATAACTAAAATATGTTTATATCTATAAATTGAACCATTTGTATTTATTTTTGAATAATTATTATTTTTATAAAATTTACTATATTTCTTACTAAAGCAAACTGGGCACAATCTTTTTTCTAATTTTAAATTTTTATCTATTAGTGATTTTTTTTTATAAAAATTTCTTTTACCCCTCATATTTTTTTTTGTCTTTTTCAGAAATTGATTTCCAATCACTATGCATAGCTTCCAGAGCTAAATTAGAATATTTGTTATTAAGGACTTTCTCCCATGTAGTTGGAGGAACTGTTAGGACATCAGCACCGTTAATAATTGATTTAGTTAAATGATCTTCATTTCGAATGCTGGCTAATAATAACTTAGTTTTTGATTTAATATTTATTAAAATTTTTTTTGTAGTCTTAATTGTTTCTTCATTAGAAAATCCCCAATCTTCAGTTTTTCCCAAAATAAGACTAAAATAATCAACATTAATCTTACCAAAGGGTATAATTTGTGACGCATTAAAACCAACAGTAATATTTAGTTTAATTTTCTTTTTTTTTAAAAATTTAGCAGCAAGAAAGCCTTCCTCATTTGCTGGAAGCTTAATTATTATATTTTTTGAAATCTTTATAAATTTGAGTGCTTGTTTAATCATTTCTTCATTAGTGGTTTTTGTTACTTGAGCTGACACTGGGCCTTTTACAATAGAGCAAATTTCTTTAAGTTGTTGTGTAGTTTCTTTTTTTTCTTTTGATAGTAATGAAGGATTAGTAGTTACGCCATCTACTAAATTAAAATTTGACCATTTTTTTATTTCATTAATAGAACATGTATCCAAAAAAAATTTCATAATTATTTCCAGTATATTAGAAACATTTATCTTTCAAGATATAAATAAATATATTATGTATAATGTAGCTTTGAAGTAAATAATGAACTTTTCAAAAAAAAAAATAAATAGATTAAAAAAAATTTCAAACTATATTAGGATTGAAGTCATTAAAATGTTGCAAATGGCTGGATCTGGTCATCCAGGAGGTTCTCTGTCTTCATTGGATATTCTGGTCTGTTTATACTTTTCAGATTTTTTAAACTTAAATAAAAAGAATTATAAATCTAATAAAAGAGATTTGGTTGTATTATCCGCGGGCCATTATTGCCCAACTTTATATGCTATTTTAGCATATAAAGGTTTTTTTAATAAAAGAATACTTTCAACATTAAGAAAGTTTGACTCTCCATTGCTTGGTCATCCTAAATTATATGAATTACCTGGAATAGAGAACTCAGGAGGTTCTTTAGGACAGGGTATCTCACTTGCATGTGGATATGCAATTTCAGCTAAAAGATTTTCAAAAAACAAAATTCCAAAAGTTTATTGCTTAATGGGTGATGGTGAGCAAAACGAAGGTCAAGTTTGGGAAGCAGCAATGTTTGCGGGACATAATAAACTTAATAATTTGTGTGCAATTGTAGATATTAATAAAATTCAAATAGACGGTTATACTAAAGATATACTAAATGCCGAACCTTTTGAAAAAAAATACCAATCATTTAATTGGAATACAATTAGAGTAGATGGGAATAATCATATTAAAATAATGAATGCATTTAAAAAATTTTTAAACTACAAGGGCAAAAAGCCAACTGTTATATTAGCAGACACTGTCGCTGGTAAAGGTTTAAAGTCTATTGAAGGCCTAGTCACATCTCATGGTCAACCTATTACAACTAAACATTTAGATGAAATAAAAAAAATATTTAAATTATGATTAAAACAACCTACGATTATGGTCAAGCAATTATAAAAGAGAGTAACCAAATTAACTTCTCTTTAGAATTTTCAGAAAAACAAAATTTTTCAAGTATAAGAGATGCTTATGCCTTTTATCTAAAAAAAATACTAATTAAAAATTCAAAATATGTTTTGTTAGATGCCGATCTAGGGACAGTTGCAAAAACTAATGATTTAAAAATTAAATTAAAAAAAAGATATATTCAGGTAGGTATCGCTGAGCAAAATTTGATTGGAATAGCTGCTGGAGTTGCGCAATTTAAAAAAATCCCAATTGTTCAAAGTCTTGCAGTATTTCTTACTGGTAGAGCTTTTGATCAAATAAGAGAATCTGTATGTTATTCTGAATTAAATGTAAAATTAGTTGGCATGCATTCAGGAATGACTCTGTCTCCAGATGGTGCAACCCATCAAACTGGTGAAGATATTTCATTAATCAGTAGTTTACCAAATATTGAGATTTATTCTCCAGCCGATTCTCATCAGTTAAAACTTATATTGCCAAAATTTTTAAATTCAAAAAAACCATCTTATCTAAGATTATTTTTTCCTAAAGCACTAAATATTACAAAAGGAAGAAAATTTTATCATAAAAAAATTCAAATAATAAAAAATTTAAAAAAAATTAATATTATTTCTTACGGATATATGCTTCAAAAATCTTATGAGACTGTAAATATTTTAAAAAAAAAAGGTATAGATTGTGGATTGATTAATTTACATTGCTTAAAGCCATTAGACTACAAAGGTATTCTAAAGATTAGTAAAAAATCAAAAATCTTAGTAGTCATTGAAGATCATAATCAGTTTGGTGGGTTAGGTTCAATGATTTCTAGCTATATTTCTGAAAAAAACCCAACAAAAATACTATCAATAAATTCTGGAGATAAATTTGGAAAAACAGGTTTGCCTGAAGAAAATTTAAATTATTTAGGTTTGTCAACAAATAAAATTGTAAGTAAAATATTAAAATATCTTAAAAAATATTAATCTTATGAAAAAAGTCTTTTTAGTAACTGGTTCATCAAGTGGTATAGGCAAAGCGATAACTAAAAATCTACTAAAAAGAAAATATAATGTTTTAGGTATTTCAAGAGGCAAAAATCAAATAATCAATAAAAATTTTACGCATATAAAAACGGATCTCGGAAATATTAACTCTATTAATAAAATTTTTGAAGTATTAAAAAATAAAAATATTA
>CACJSX010000021.1 GCA_902596185.1 uncultured Pelagibacteraceae bacterium | reverse complement strand
TTTTTGTAATTTCAGGTCCATTTGAACGCTTATAAAAAAAAGGGCTAGAAAAATCTAGCCCTTTTTAATTAGTTAAATATGCAATTATCTTGCAGGTGGTACATAAAGAATTCCACCCTTAGTCCATAATTCATTTGGACCTCTGTCAGGTAAAATTCCTGTGTCAGCTATATTTCTTTTATAGCTTTCACCATAGTTACCAACTTGCTTGATAATTCTTAAGCTCCACTCATTGTCTAGACCAAAAGCAGCACCTAATTCACCTTCAGCACCAACTAATCTTTTTACAGCTGGGTTATCTGAAGTTTTCATTGAGTCTGCATTTGCAGAAGTAATTCCATACTCTTCTGCTTCGATCATAGCATTTAAAGACCATCTAACGATATCTTCCCATACAGAGTCACCTTGTCTTACAACTGGACCTAAAGGCTCTTTAGAAACAGTTTCAGGTAATACAATGTGATCATCTGGGTTAGACATTTTGGTTCTTTGAGCAGCTAAACCTGATTTATCAGTAGTGTAAGTATCACATCTACCAGCATCATAAGCAGCTACGACTTCGTCAGCTTTTTCGAAAGCAACTGGCTCATAAGAAATTCCTTTAGAGTTAAAGAAGTCCCTCATGTTTAACTCAGTTGTTGTACCAATGTTTGTACAAGCTGAGATACCATCTTTGAATTGGCTTGTTGAAGTAATACCAGAACTTTTTCTAACCATGAAACCTTGACCATCGTAGAAATTTACTCCAACGAAAGTAAGTCCGATATCAGCATCTCTAGAAAGAGTCCAAGTTGTGTTTCTTGATAAGATATCAATCTCTCCAGAAGTTAAAGCTGTAAATCTTTCTTTAGCACTTAGTGGTGTAAACTTAACTTTGTTTGCATCACCTAGTACTGCAGCAGCTACCGCTCTACATACATCAACATCGATACCAGTCCAATTTCCTGCAGCATCTGCGTTAGAAAATCCTGGAAGACCTTGAGATACTCCACATCTTACAAAACCCTTCTTTTGAGTGTTTTTAAGTGTTTTAGATTTTTTAGCAGCCATAGTTTCTGTTGTAAAAGTAAACAACACCGCAACCATAGCAACTAAAGAAGTTAATTGTTTTAAGTATTTAAACATTATTCTTCCTTTATGTTATTTTTATTTGTTAACAAATAATTCAAAATTACTTTTGAATATTCTTAATTTAAGCATGTAAGAAATAAGTCTTCAAGCAAAATATAGGTTCTAAAATTAATTAGTAAATATTCTAGTCAAGTACAATTATATCAATAAAAAAGGTAATAATATTAATGGCGCGCCCTGGAGGATTCGAACCTCCGACCCTCGGTTTAGAAAACCGATGCTCTATCCAGCTGAGCTAAGGGCGCAAAATTTAACGATATATATAATACTTAATTAATTTTTAAAAAGAAATTTTTTTGCTATTAATAATAAAGATAAAAGTTCAACTCTTCCGATAATCATAAAAAATATAAGAAAATATTTGGTCAAAAAGTGTAAATTTTGAAAATCAAAGTCGGTTACACCATAGGAAGATGAATTAACTGTATTCATTAGAGTTAATACAGCCAATTTTAATGAATATTCAAATTGAACATTTGATAAAGATAACAAAATAGTTAATGAAAAAAGAGAAATAACAAAAATCAGTATTGTTAAAAAATATTTATTTATATCTTCTGTATCAAAATTAATTTTAGAGAAAACCAGTTTATTCATATATACATTTTTTGGTCTACTAAAAGAAAGAATTTGATTAATAGAATATTTGGTTAAAGAATATATTTTCAAAAATCTTAGACCTGAACTTGTAGAAAAAAAAGATCCTCCAATAATTACGAGCAGAATATAAACAAAGTTTAAGTTGGTTTGATTAATTTCAAGAGAAATACCTATATTTGAAATACTACTAACTAAAGATAAAAAACTATATGTGAAATTAGTATTGTAGCTAAAAAAAACAAAAAAAATACTTACAACAACAATAAAATATAAAAATAGATGTATGTCTTCATAAAAAAAATTTAAATTTTTATTTCTTAAAAAAATTAAATTGTATATAAAAAAAATACTAAAAAAAGAAATCAACATTAAAAAAGAAAATATTATTATTTGAAAATCATTTATTAAAATTAATGAAAGATCATTCACAGGTAGAAATCCACCTGAGGAAATTATCGTCATTGCTAGATTAAGTGAATTAAATGATCTAATCCCAAGAATGTTTAGAATAATAAAAATTGATATAGTTAATCCTGAATATAATAAAAGAATTTTAATTGATTGTTTTAAAATCTCAGTAGAATTAAAAGATAAAAAATTAGTTAAAGATTTTTTTAAACTTTCGTCATAAATATCAATTAAAAAAATTATAGAATATAAAAAATACAAACCTCCAATCCATTGTATAGATGATCTCCATAAAATTAAACCTTGATCAATATGTTTAATATTTTCAAAGATGGTAAAACCTGTAGACGTAAAACCAGATACGGCTTCGAATAAAGCGTTTAATAAAGTTAAATTATAAATACTTAAATAAAAAGGTATCGATAAAATTAAAGGCATTAAAATATATCCCAATAAGACTGTTAGTATTTTTTCAAATATAGAAGGTTTTTTTTGATCAGTTTTAATTTTATAAAAAATTATTCCAATCACTGAAGAAATAATTAAGCTAAAATAATATGTGTTTAGATTTAAATATAAATTAAAATAATATGAATAAATAATATTCAAAAAAGAAAAAATAGATATCAATATAAAAAAGAAACTTAAATACTTTACTCTAAAAATTGACATTTAATTAAATAGAACTAATTCTAAAAATATTTTCCACTACTGAAATTGAGTCTTTCTTTGCTAAAAAAACAACTTTATCCTCTTTTTGAAAAACAAAATTTGATCGAGGGATTATAACTTTGTTTTCCCTTAAGACTGCTCCAATTCTTATCTCGTCAGGTAAGTTTGAATTTTTTAATTCTTTATTAATAAGCTCTGATGTTTCTATAATTTCAGCTTCAATAACTTCATATTCACCATTCATAATTGTATAAGCTGTTTCAATTGTACCTTTATGAATATGTTTCAAAATACTTGAGACAGTATTCATTCGAGGATCTATAAGATCATCAATTTTTAAAGAATTTTGTAACAAAGAATAATTTGGCTTATTAATTAAAGCCATTGTTCTTTTATCATCAACATCTTTTTCATCTTTTGCAAATTTTTCAACAAGAACACTTACCATCAAATTATCTTCATCATCATTTGTTAAAGCAAGAACTGTTTCAGCTTCCTGTAAATTAGCTTCTTCTAAAACTTCCTCGTCTAAAGCATCCCCATTAATGACTATTGTGTTGTTTAATTCGCTAGCAAGAAATTTCGCTCTTTCTTTATTTTTTTCAATAATTTTTACTCTAGCTGAGTCAAGGGTTTCTTCAATGTTTTTGGCTAAGTTAAAACCGATATTTCCACCGCCAACAATTAGAATATTTTTAGATATTTTTTCATCATGTCCAAAAGCCTCTAACGTTTCTGACATTTGTGAAGAGTTTATTATAACATAAATTTTATCATTTTTTCTTACATCATCGTTTTTCTTAGGAATTAAAAATTTTTCATCTCTTATAATCCCAATAATGTTAGCATCTAAGTTTGGATACTTTTTTGTTAAATCATTGAGTTTAATATTGCTTAATTTACAATTGTCATTAATTAATATTTCTAACAATCTTATTTTATTATCAGCAAATGGAACACTGTCTAACGCTCCTGGAGCTTCAAGTTTTCTTTGAATTGATTTTGCAATCTCGATTTCAGGTGAAATAATTACATCGATAGGTAAGTTTTCTTTATTGTATACCCTTGTAAATTTTGGGTTTAAGTAATCTTGTGATCTAATTCTGGCAATTTTTTTTGGAATGTTAAAAATTGAAAATGCAATTTGACAAATAAGCATGTTTATTTCATCGTTTCTAGTAACAGCTATAATCATATCTGTCTCTGCTGCATTAGATTTTTCAAGAATTGAAGGATATGTTCCTTTTCCAACTATTGCTTTAACGTCTAATGCATCATCTATTTTTTGAATATCTTCACTCGAAGGGTCAATTACAGTTATAGAATGGCCTTGTTCACTAAGCTGTTTAGCTATAGTAAATCCTACTCTACCAGCACCACAAATGATTATATTCATTTAATTAAATTCTTTAATACCTAGACCTTTTAATTTTCTATGCAAGGCACTTCTTTCCATACCAACAAAATTTGCTGTTTTTGATATATTTCCATTAAATTTTTTTAATTGAATACTTAAATACTCTTTTTCAAATTTTTCTCTAGCTTCTTTTAATGGCACAGATAGACTGTTTTCTGCTATTTGATCACTAATATTATCATTTTTTAAAGACTCTTTAATTATATTTGAGGCTTTATCTCTAGTGTCAGGTTGTAATATAGCAATTCTTTCTATTAGATTTCTTAACTCTCTAACATTACCTTTCCAATTATAGTTAAGAATATAACTATTATTTTCATCAATATCTAATTGCTTAATATTATAGTTTTCAGATATTTTTTTTGAAAAATATTTTATAAGAAGTGGGATATCAGATAATCTTTGGCTTAAAGGATCAACTTTAATTTCAAAAACATTTACTCTATGAAATAAATCTTCTCTAAAATTTCCAAACTCAACCTCACTTTTGAGATCTTTACTAGATGAACAAATTATTCTAACATCAACAACAGTATCACTATTACCATTAATTCTTTTAAATTTTTGATCTGTCAAAACTCTTAAGATTTTTGACTGAATATCTAATGGTATCTCAGAAACTTCATCAATTAACAATGTTCCTTTGTTTGCTTTTTCTAAAGCTCCATAAGAAATAGATCCATTTTCTTTTTCTTCACCAAATAATTCAAGCTCATATTTACTTGAGTCTAGTAAAGCTCCGTTTAACACAACAAATGGGTTTTTATTTCTTTTAGAATTTTTATGGATTTTTCTAGCAATTAATTCTTTTCCAGATCCTGAAGGGCCATTAATTAATACTCTACTTTCTGTTAAAGAAATTTTTGTAATTTGGTCTTTTATATTTAATATATTTTTACTATTTCCAATTATTTCATATGAAGAAAATAATTTGTTTTCATATTCTTTATTTTGTTTTTTAAGGTTATAATTTTCTACAGCTCTACCAACAAAATTAATTAAACGTTCTTGATCAAATGGTTTTTCAATAAATTCGAATGCACCATTTTGGAGAGATTTGACTGCCATCTCAATATTTGCATGTCCTGAAATAATTATGACAGGGATGTCTTTATTTTTAGATTTAATATGTGATAATAATTCGATCCCGTCATTATCACCCTTGTCTAATTTTACATCTAGAATAGCTACATCGGGTAGTTTTTTATCAATCTCAGCTAGAGCTTGATTGTAATTTGCAGCCATTCTAGTTTTGTAGCCCGAGTCTATAATTAACTCATTTAAAATATTTCTTATATCAGCGTTATCGTCAACAATTAAAATTTCTGCACTCATAATTTTAAAAGAACTATTTTAATACTAGCTCCATTTTTTATTGGATTAAATTCAATACTACCATTGTGATCATTTATTATTTTATTCACTATAGATAACCCTAAACCAGTTCCATTTTTTTTTGTGGTAAAATATGGTTTCAAAATATTTTTAATATCAGATGCCAAATTATCAAATCCAATTCCTGTATCAATAATTGAAATATTTATATGGTCATTATAATCAAGAAGTTCAATATCAATTTTTTTAGTAATATTAAGGTTTTTTTCAAGTTTTTGCTGAATACTTTCTATAGAATTTTTAATTAAATTAAAGAATACTCTGTTTAATTGTTCTTTATCACTATTAAGGATAATATTTTTTTTATTAAAGGAAAGATTTATTTGAATTGAATTATCGAGTTCTTTTAAAAGTTTAATATTTTCTTTTATCAAATCCACAATATTATTTTTTTGAAAAACAGGTTTGGGCATTCTTGCAAAATCAGAAAATTCATTAACAAGATTTTCAATTTGTTTTATTTGATTATTTATGACCTTTAAATTTTCTTTAAAACTATCTATGTCATTTTCTTTTAATTGACCTGAATATTTATTTTTTAATCTATCAATAGTTAATTGAATAGGAGTTAATGGATTTTTAATTTCATGTGCCAATTTTCTGGCTAGACTTCCCCATGCTTCGTGTCTTTCATTAATAATTAATTTTTCTTGTTGATTTTTTAATCTATCAATCATTAAGTTGAAATTTTTATTCAATATTTCTAAATCTTTGTCGGTTTTAACTTCTGGCACTTTTGCCTCAAAATTTCCCTTACCTATTGAGGAAGATGCAAGTATCAAATTATTTATAGATCTGAAAAATCTTGAGGTAAATCTTATTGCTATAGAAATTGACATAAACAATAAAAGCGAAACTATAATTATATATATTATTGCAAAAGAAATTTTTATTCCTGTACTTTTTTCTTCTACAGTGTAGTAAAAATTAATTGCTTCTTGGGATTCTGTTAGATATTTAGATATATCTTTATCCAAATATTGAACAACATACAGAAATCTATCATCAAAATTCTGTAATCTCATTATTGCAGCTGAAATATTTTCAAATGCATTAATTATTTTTAAGGGTCTATCATCATCAAGAACCAGATTTAAAGCTCTATCAACTGGAGGATCGTATAGGGAATGATCATCTAATGTTGAAAATAATAAATTCTTTTTTATGTCAATTATGTGAATTTCGTCAACACCTCTAATTAATTTTTGAGTATTTAAAAATCTTTTATACTCATCATTATTGTCATTTAAAAATTTTTTACTTTTATTAGTGTCAAAAGCAATTAAAATAATTTCAGATTGTATTTTGTTTCTTTTTTCGTCAACATAGTCTTTAGCTAGCTGATAAGAATTATTAACAACTGTAGTTACTTTTTTATCAAAATATTTTTCTAGTGCGAACGAAAATAAAAAAAGAGAAAAAACTGAAATTAATAATGATGGTATTAAAGTAAATAAAGCAAAATAAGTTAAATATTTTTTATTGGATTTAAAACCATCTTTATCAATATCATTTCTTATGGCTCTCCTTATTTCAAAAAAAATAAAAATAAAAAGTAAAATTAAAAGAATAATGTTTAAAACTAATAAAAATTGAAGATTTTTTTCTGAAAGTTCTATGAAGCTCTTATCAATAAATGTTAAAAATGTTAAAAAACCTATCGATAATGTGATAAAAAATAATAAAATTAGATATATGTTTTTTTTAATAAAATCTGACATTTTAAATAAATAAAAATCACATTAAATGAATAATTATTTTATAATACTTGCATCTGGACAAAGCAAAAGATTTAATTCAAAAACTCCTAAGCAATATCAAACATATAAAAATAAGCCTTTATTTAAACATTCCTTGGAAAAAGCCATAAAATCAAAACTTTTTAAAAAAATTATACTAGTTGTGAATAATAAAAATAAACTCAAAGAACGATTGAGTAAAAATGTTTTAGTAATCAAGGGTGGAAGAGAAAGATCTGACTCATCCTTAAATGCTTTAAAATATATTAAAAAATATAAACCAAATAACGTTTTAATACATGATGCAGCAAGACCAAATTTTTCAATAAAACTTCTTAATAATCTAATTAAATCTTTAAAAAAAAATAATGCAGTTGTTCCTGTAATTAATTCAAAAGACACGATTAAATATAAAATAAAAAATAATATTTATAATCTAAATAGAGATAATGCTTTTCTAACACAAACCCCTCAAGCATTTAAGTTTAAAGATTTATACATTCTTTCAAATAATCAAAAAAATAAAATTACCGATGAAGCAACTTTATTTATTGAAAACAATTTAAAAGTTAAATTTATTAAAGGAGAAAATTTAAATAATAAAATTACATTTAAAGAAGATGTCGAAAATAATAAAACATATTTTGGTATAGGTTTTGATATTCATAGATTGATAAGAGGTAAAAAACTTTTTTTAGGTGGTGTAAAAATTCCTTACCACTCAGGACTTAAAGGTCATTCCGATGGAGATGTGATTATTCATTCAATAATCGATTCTATTCTTGGGGCTATGGGAAAAAAAGATATTGGTACTTTTTTTCCAGATAATCAAAAAAAATATAAAAATATTAGATCGCCTAAAATGCTAAAGCCTATTATCGAAATATTAAATAATAATGATTTTTATATAAATAATTTAGATATAAATTTAGTTTGTGAACAACCAAAAGTTTCAAAATATCGTGATAAAATAATCAATTCTCTATCTAATTTATTAAATATTGATAAAAAATTAATTAACCTAAAAGGTAAAACAGTAGAAAAACTTGGATTAATTGGAAAGGAAAAAGCAATAGCTTGTGAAGTTATTTGCTCAATAACACAATGAAAAAAATAAATGTTTTGCTGTCTACTTTCTTTGGATATGGATATTTAACCAAAATTCCTGGCACTTTAACCTCTGCTGTAACAACTGTTTTTATTTATATAGCTTATGAAATTTTAGGTTATACAGATCTTAAGTTTTCAATTATTTTTTTTATACTTTTATTATTTTATTCATTTTACGCAGTAAAAGATTCTGAATCTGAATTTAAAAACAAAGATCCAAGGCAAATAGTAATCGATGAAGTTTTAGGACAATCCATGCCTTTAATTTTGTTATTATATTTAAATCAAACTAATCAAATAAGTATTTCAATTGAAATTTATTATATTTTATCTTTTGTTTTTTTTAGATTTTTTGACATCCTAAAACCTTACCCAGTAAGCTATTTTGATAAAAACCATAAGAACTATTTTGGAATAATTATGGATGATTTAATGGCAGGGTTATATTCAATGATATTAATATATTTAATAAGCTTGAAATTCTAATGAGTATTAAATTACTTCATAAAAAATTAATTAAAAAAAAATTAACTATATCTGTAGCTGAATCTTGTACGGGTGGGTTATTGGCTTATAATTTAACTAGATTAGCTAATTCATCAAAATATTTTCAAATGGGTCTAACCACTTACTCTAATCAAGGTAAAATAAAGATATTAAAGATTAACAAAAATATTATTAGAAAATATGGTGCCGTAAGTCATGAGTGTTGCAAGGCAATGGTTCAAAATTTATCTAAAATTTCAAAGAGTAAAATCAATGTATCTATAACAGGAATTGCTGGTCCAGGTGGTGGATCAAAAGAAAAACCCGTTGGTCTTGTTTATATAGGCATTAAAAAAGGTACTAATTTGCTTATCAAAGAAAATATATTTAAATCAAAAAACCGTAATTCAATTCAAAAATCTACGGTTAGCACTGTAATTAAGACAATTATTAAAATTATTTAATACTTTCAGCTCTTTTTTGAAACGCATCGGCTATCTTTTCTAAACCAAATTGAAAAGACTTAGTCATTAATATATTTAAAAACTTATTTTCGATTTCAAAATCAATATCAAACATAACCTCAGTTTTGTAACCATCATTATCATTTCCAATTTCAATAAATTTCCAATTATTTTCTAAATGATTTAATGGTCCACCTAAATTAACAACATGAATATGATCAGTTTTTTTATTTAATTTAACGTCACTTTTAAATGTATCCTTAAACGGCCCCTTACCTATTGTAAGATCAGCAATTATATTTATTGTATCTTCGTTATCACATCTCTCATAAACTTTTGAATTATCGCAGAAAGGGATAAATTCTGGGTATTTTTCGATATCTAAAACAAACTCAATTAGTTTATCTTTTCTGTTATCAATTAATCGCTTAACTGATGCTTTTGGCATTAATTATTTTTTATTCTATTTTGTTGAAGTTTCGCAAAATCTTCATCTGCATGATATGAGGATCGAGTTAAAGGGGATGAGGACACTAACAAAAATCCTTTAGCTTTTGCAATCGTTCCTAAATCTTCAAATTCTTTTGGTGTGTAATATCGATCTAATGGATAATGTTTCGTAGATGGTTGCAAGTATTGTCCTATCGTTATGAAATCAACATCTGCCGCTTTTAAATCATCCATTACTTGTAAAATTTCATCTCTAGTTTCACCTAAGCCAACCATTATTCCAGATTTAGTAAAAATATTTTTGTTTACTTTTTTAGCATTTTTCAAAAGTTCTAAAGATGCAAAATATCTAGATCCAGGTCGAACTTTTAAATAGAGACTAGGAACAGTTTCGATATTATGATTAAAAACATCTGGTTTAGCATCTAAAACTTTTTTGTACGCATCTCCTTTTCTTAAAAAATCAGGTGTAAGAACTTCAATGGTAGTATTTGGATTCGATTTTCTAGTTTGATTAATCACTTCAAAAAAATGTTCTGATCCTCCATCATCTAAATCATCTCTATCCACTGAGGTAATTACAACATGTTTTAAATTTAATTTATTTACTGCTTCTGCAATTTTAATTGGTTCAAGTTGATCTAATTTTCCTGGTACACCAGTTTTAACATCACAAAAAGCACAAGCTCTTGTACAAGTGTCTCCCATAATCATAAAAGTTGCATGACGCTTACTCCAACATTCGGTTATATTTGGGCAGTTTGCTTCCTGACAAACAGTTACAAGATTATTATTATTCACTATTGTTTTAGTTAAAAAGAATTCCTTACTATTTGTAAGTTTAGATCTAATCCATTCAGGTTTTTTTTTGATTGGATTAATCGGTTTATTTTCTTTTTCTGGATGTCTACTTTTCATCTTTTTTAATTATATAAATTGTCTCATTTTTTTTACCAAATAAAAATCGTTCTCTTATTAAAGTCTCAATATAATCAAGATCTAAATTAGTACTAAGAAGTGAATTTTTATGATCCACGTCCTTTATTTTACTAGTTAGGGTTAATTCTTCTTTTTTCAAGTTAGACAAAATTTCTTTTTTTTCTATATACGAAAAAAGACCTCTTTCTCCGGATACTAAGTTGAAACCAAAATAGAAAATAAGAAAAACAGATATTAATAAAAAATAATTTCTTTTTATTAATCGAAACATTAATTGATTTTATTCATCCTCGCTTTTTTTCCAAGTTCTTCTTCTATACGGATTAATTGATTATATTTTGCAACCCTCTCAGATCTAGCTAATGATCCAGTTTTAATTTGATTTGAATTGGTCCCTACTGCCAAATCAGCAATAAACGTATCTTCGCTATCACCTGATCGGTGAGATATAATAGTTTTATATCCTATTGTTTGAGCAAATTTAATTACATCCAGTGTTTCTGAAACAGTACCAATTTGATTTAGTTTTATTAGGATAGAGTTAGATGAAATATTTAAAAAACCTTTCTTTAATCTTTCAAGATTTGTTACATACAAATCATCTCCAACGATCTGA
>CACJSX010000020.1 GCA_902596185.1 uncultured Pelagibacteraceae bacterium | reverse complement strand
TAATGGCAACATGGAAATTAGCTCCAGCACTTGCAGCAGGTAACTGTTCAGTTCTTAAACCAGCAGAACAAACACCAGCATCTATTATGGTAATGATGGAATTAATTGGTGATTTATTACCTCCTGGAGTTGTTAATATTGTAAGTGGTTTTGGATTAGAAGCAGGTAAACCATTAGCCTCATCAAAAAGAGTTGCTAAAGTTGCTTTCACTGGTGAAACAACTACTGGAAGATTAATCATGCAGTATGCTGCTCAAAATATAATTCCTATAACTTTGGAATTAGGTGGAAAATCTCCAAACATTTTCTTTGAAGATATCATGGATAAAGATGATGACTTTTTAGATAAATGTGTTGAAGGTTTTGTAATGTTTAATTTAAACCAAGGTGAAGTTTGTACTTGTCCTAGTAGAGCATTAGTTCAGGAATCTATCTATGATAAATTTATGGAAAAATGTATTGCTAGAACAAAGGCAGTTGTACAAGACAATCCTTTGAAAATGGAAACAATGATTGGAGCACAAGCTTCAGTAGAGCAAATGGAGAAAATCAAATCTTTCTTAGATATCGGAAAAAAAGAAGGAGCCAAAGTTCTTACTGGAGGTAGTGAAGCTAAATTAAATAGTGGCTTAGAAAAAGGTAACTATATTCAGCCTACTATTTTTGAAGCTAAAAATAGCATGAGAATTTCTCAAGAAGAGATTTTCGGACCAGTTGTATCCGTAATTAAATTTAAAGATGAAGCAGAAGCATTGGAAATTGCTAACGATACTCTTTATGGTTTAGGCGCGGGTGTTTGGACAAGAAATGGTAATATTGCCTACAGAATGGGTAGAGCGATACAAGCAGGAATAGTATGGACAAATTGTTACCATGCTTATCCAGCTCACTCACCATTTGGAGGTTACAAACAATCTGGAGTTGGAAGAGAAACTCATAAAATGATGCTTAATCATTATAGACAAAATAAGAATCTTCATGTTTCTTATGCTGAGCAAAAATTAGGCTTCTTTTAAACGATAATGATATATACTGGCCCATGATTCTAAGTCATGGGCCGAACATCAAAAATGAAAGTATCAGCAACAAAATCAGCTTTAAGTCTTTTATCTCAACTTCAAGAGAGATATGGGGAAAAGTTAATGTTTCATCAGTCTGGAGGTTGTTGTGATGGAAGTGCCCCAATGTGTTTTCCTGAGGGTGAATTTCCACTTGGTGATAATGACGTAAAATTAGGTGAAATTGGTGGTGTACCTTTTTATATGAATGGTGATCAGTATGAAAAATGGAAACATACAGATTTGACTATAGATGCTGTGAATGGCATTGGAGGAATGTTTTCATTGGATAATGGAACAGGAAAAAGATTTTTAACTAAATCTGAAATTTGTTTAGTTGTAGATAACGACAGTAAAACAAAATAATTTTTTTATTATATTAATTTAATCTACCTAAGTAGTTCACCATTATCACACCAATAATAATTAATATAATTCCAATTATTCCATAAATATTGGGAATTTGATTAAATTTCATAACCGCAAATAGTACAACTCCTGTAACTGTCAAACCACTGTAAGTAGAGTAAGCAAATCCTACTGGAAGGACTGACATTGCTTTTGCAATTGAAAACATTGTAATACACATAAATAAAATACACAAAATAGAAGGAGTTAGTTTTGTAAATCCTTCAGAGATTTTAGCAAAACTATTTGATGCAATACCAAAAATTATTCCGTTAGCTAAAAATAGGTATCCTAATAATGGTTTCATAACTATTCTTTTGATGCAATTTTATTAACTAAAGGCCTCATTAAAGGAGCGAGAGTAAATGCTGCTATTAAAGCAATTGGATAAGCAAACATTATAGAATACACCCATCTAAAAAAGAAACCATCTGAAACACCTGTATTCACAGCTACAACTACTCCACTCATAATAACACTCATTCCTAAAGACATTAAAATCATAAATAATGGCTGAGCGTATTTCTTATTAATCATAATTAATTATTACCTAACAGGTTGACCATTAAAACACCAACAATAATAAAAGCTAAACCAATTAATGAATATAAATTAGGTACTTGATTAAATCTAATTACTCCAACCACTACAGTCGCTATAATTGTTAAACCTGCAAAGGAAGCATAAGTAATTCCCATTGGAATATTTTTCATTACCAATGAAAGAGCATACATACATAACACAATTGTAATTGCAGTAATTATACTTGGAACTAGAAGGGTAAAACCTTCCGCGCTTTTAGCAAAACTATTTGAAGTAACACCTAAAAAAACTGCAATGCCTAAAAATAAATATGAAGTTGCAAGACTCATGTTTAGACTTTAAATGAATTTAAGCAGAATATATAGAATTATTTAAGAGACCATTTTATTGCATCTTCCATTCTATCATCTCCCCAAAAGAGTTCATTTTTTACTATAAAAGATGGGCTACCAAATATTTTATTTTCACGAGCCAAGTTTGTGTTCTCGTTGTATTTTGTCTCTATATCTGAAGATTTTGCTTCAGAGATTATTCGATCTTTATCCAGGTTTAATTCTGTGCAAACTTCTAAAATACTTGGTTCGATTGCTGGTTCTTTACCTTCTTGAAACCATTTTTTATAAGTAAGAATAACAAATTTTTCTCCCCAACCTTTTTCAAAACCAAGGATTGCAATTTGGTTAGCTAAATCAAATTCTGATAATGGATAGGGTACCGGTGTTTTAGCAAAAAAACCATAACCTTCAGCTCTTCTTTCAATATCTCTCCACATGTAATTGACTTTATTCATTTTATCCTTTGGGAAAGGGATATTGTTCATCTCTTTCATGATTGCTCTAACCGAAAAAGGTTTCCAGTTGAATTTTACTTGATGTTGTTTTTCAATATCAAGTATTCTAGTTACGGATAGATAGGTGTAAGTGCTTCCTATCGAAAAATAAAAATCAATACTACTCACTTACTTTGGCATAGGTGTAGCACCAGTTTCTAAACTAACAATTTTTCCATTATCATATTTATAAACTGCCATTACCGCCTCAACATTTCCATCATTAAAAGTTACAAATGCATGATGAATACCAACTTCATTATTTTCATAAACAATTCTAGCCTTATCTTGGTTAATATCACCACTCATTGCCCATTTGATAACATCACTTTTGGTTAAAACATTTCCTGACTTATGCATTGTAAATTTAAAATCATCATGCAAAAGCTCATTCATTACTGCTTCATCTTTATTTTTTAAAGCAGCACTATATTTTTCTAGTATCGACATAGTTTCCCTTTCTTTTTACTCACCTGGTTTTTTATAATTTTTTGATACATCGGCAGCTTTTTTAAAAGCACTGTTGTAGTCAAATACCTCATGAACCATTAGATCTGACATCATTCCACTATTAAGTACTGTTACTTTCATCGCAAGAACACTCTCATAATCCCCTTCAACACAGAATAAAACATCAAAACGTCCTCTTAACCATTCATAACTAATTGCTTTAACACCTAAACTATCGCACATAGATTTCATAACAGCACCTCTGTCTGCTGCTGGATCAGCATGCATTTTTTTCAATAACTCAGGACTTGCTTTTCCAATTACATAAAATTTTGACATTATTCACCCCACATTCCATGAAATTCATATACTACTGCTGGTTTGTCTCCAACAACCCATCCATCATGACCTGGTTGTATTGAATATGCATCACCAGCTTTATAAGTTAGTTCAGTTCCATCATTATGTTTTGCACAAACAGCACCTGAGATAATTATACCAAGATGTGTAGCTTGACAGCTATCGCCACCAACTGTTGGCTTTATATCTTTTGACCATTGCCAACCAGGTTGTAAAGTAAGTTTCATCAATCTTTGATTTCCAACTTTGACAGCTTCAATTTTAGCATTATTAAAATTATCATTTACTTCATCTGCTTTATCAAAACTTTTTACTTCTATTCCAGCCATTTTTCCTCCAATATTATTCATACTTAAAAATTAACCTTTGTGATTCATAACTGACTCATCAGTCATTATAGTCATTTTAGATTGATCCATAATAACTCCACAGTCTATTCTTGCTTGAGTTAGTTCTTGATCTCCACCAAAACCTTTTAGGCCTTCTGGTGATTCAAAATGAACTAAAACAGTCATAGAGTTATCATCCTCTTTTTCTGCTCCTGCAAAGGCGATTGTCATTCCATATTTTTTTATTTTATCACCATTTGCAAGCATCATTGTCTTCCAGGAGTTGAAACCCTTTGAAAGCTTCTGTTCTATTTTTACATACATATTTTCCCCCTTATTTTTATTTTTAGTATATCCCTGATTTGACCAATTTATCAATCTCACTTTTTGAATTAGGGATTAATTTATAGATAAAACTATCACATTCTTTTGTAGTATTTTCCTCGTATGGTTTTCCATACCTCACATCAACAATCTTTATTAGTTCCTTATTAAGATTGTCTTCATTTACTCCTTCTTTTACTAAGTAAGAGCTTAAAAATTTCTTAGCAGCGAAAGAATGTACAATTTTATCTAATTCAAGCTCGGCCTGCGGAATCATACTATTTGCATAGTAAATTCCCGCACATTCAATTGTTTTCTTTTTTTGATCTTCAGTTAAATGTCCATCAGCAAAACAAATAGTTGGACTAACTAAAATCAGTATATAAAATAATATTTTTTTCATATAAATCCTTTATTTTTTAAGAGTGTAAGTTCCCTTGTAGTAATTTGTTGCTTGAATTTTACCTTCAACAGCTGATTTAATTTGCTGATATCCAGTTTCTCCACTGCAAGTTATGCCTTCGTATCTTCCAGTTCCACCCAAGCACTCAAATTTACCACCCATTGTATTATCGATTGGGATTTCAAAGTAAAGCATTGCTGTATCGTCATTGATAAATTTTATAGTACAATGACCCATCTCAACTCCTTTACCTGGAATTGATCCAGCTCCAACACAATATTGTGATGAAGAGTCCGCAAATGACGAACTACCCATAGCCATCAATCCACCCATGCCATCATATATAAAAGTACCAACACCTTTATCATTGAATAGAAATTTTGCATCAGCTGCAAAAAAACCTTTAAGATCTATTTTACCACTATGACCATCTGCAAATGTTGTTGAAGACATTAATGTTAAAATTAATGCTAATATTATTTTTCTCATGTTACTCCTATTGTTAGGTTTTTAACTATAGGGTCAGATTCTTATAGATTTACTATATCTTCATCTCGTGTTTATATCACGCGAAAGATATGCATTTTTTATAAGCTAGAAATGCAGTTTTTGGCTATTTAATTCAATTTAAATTTTTGATAACCTTTTGCAATGATTGAAAAATTTAATGGGATATTTTATTTAGTTGTATTTTTAGTTCACTTTATAATTTTTGCTGTATACGCTTATCAAACAGTTTTTGCTACAAAGAAATTTTTAGATAAATTTGGTATAGATGATACTGGCGCTGGAATGACTAGATTCTTTGGATCATTGTTTATTGGAGCTGTGGTAATGGCAGTTTGGGTTGGATTTATAAGAACTGATGGTCTTCAAGGAACTTGGGCATTTTTTAATTTAGTATTTTTACAAAACCTTTCAGCTTTTTGTGTGGGTATTTATACAATTAAAATAAATAAGTTAGGACATACTCCACAAACATCTAACGAAGGAATTATTGCTCCAGGTATTTTAACTTTATTAAGTGCAATACTTTGTTTTGGTTTAGCAGATAAAATTTACTATTAAAACCAACTGGGTATTGGTAGACCTTTTTCTTCTAAGAATTTTTTATTAAACATCTTAGTAGCGTACTTATCACTTCTATCACAAAGAATAGTTACAATAGTTTTACCAGGTCCCAATTCTTTACCCATTCTTATTGCGCCTGCTATATTAATTCCACAACTAGTACCTAAACTTAAACCTTCATTTTGAATTAAATCATAAAGTATAGGTAATGCCTCATGATCATCTATTGAATAGGCATCATCGATTTTAGCCTCACCAAAATTGGCTGTTACTCTACTTGAACCAATTCCTTCAGTAATTGATCCACCCTCTGATTTGAGTTCACCATTTTTAATGTAATTGTAAAGAGCTGAACCTTTTGGATCAGATAAATAAATTTTTATATCTTTATTCTTTTCTTTAAGAGCATTACTAACTCCAGAAATAGTTCCACCTGTTCCTGAAGAACACACAAAGCCATCAACTTTACCTTCAGTCTGTTCCCAAATTTCTTTTCCTGTACCTTCATAATGACCTTTAGCATTTGCTGTATTATCAAACTGGTTAGCCCAAATAACACCATTGTTATTTGATGGTCTTAATTCATCTGCAAGTCTTGCTGCTACTTTAACAAAGTTATTGTCATCTTTATAAGGCTTTGGTGGTACTAATCTTAATTCAGCTCCAAGATTTCTAAGTAAATCTTTTTTCTCTTGAGTTTGGTTATCATTCATGACTATGATTGTTTTATAACCTAAAGAATTACCTAGAAGACCCAATCCAATTCCTGTATTGCCTGCTGTTCCTTCAACAATAGTCCCACCTTTTGCTATTAATTTTTTTTCTTGAGCATCTTTAATTAATGCAAGTGCAGCTCTATCTTTAACTGACCCGCCTGGATTTAAAAATTCTGCTTTTCCATAAATATTGCATCCAGTAATTTCTGATGCTGCTCTTAATTTAATTAATGGGGTGTTTCCTATTCCTGAAATAAAATCGTTTTGTGTGTTATTCATTATCTGATTTTTTATCACTGTCAGGTGTAATACCATAAGGTTTAAAATCACTATCAGCAATACCAACACTTCTTGCTGGAATTCCAACCATCACAGCATTTTCTGCAACGTCTTTAGTTATAACTGCATTAGCTCCAATTCTTGCACCTTTACCAACCACTACTGGACCTAATACTTGTGCACCTGAACCAATTACCACATCTTCTTTTATTGTAGGATGTCTTTTAATATTACGTTGATCATTTGAATTTATACTAGGTGCAATTCCACCTAATGTAACCATATGGTAAATGGTTACATTATCACCAATCTCAGACGTTTCTCCAATCACAACTCCCATTCCATGATCAATAAATAAATTTTTTCCAATCTTTGCATTCGGATGTATTTCGATACCAGTTAAGAATCTTGAAAATTGAGAAATGATTCTTGCAATTAAATGAAATTTTGCAGAGCTAAAAAAATTAGCTAGTCTATGAAAGAATACTGCTTTTACTCCCGGGTAAGTTAAAATTAAACTTAGTTTAGATTTTGCCGCAGGGTCTCTATCAATTATTGATTGTAAAAAATCACTCATTATTAAATTTTTTTCTAATTTATTTAAAAAACAGGCTTTATATAGTTATAAATTTATTATATTAAAGGTTTTATTATGTATAAAAATACTAATTGTTTTCACTTAGCAATACCTTGTGGTGATTTAGAAGTAGCAAAGAAATTTTATAGCGAAACTCTAGGATGTAGATTAGATAATTCTGCACAAGAATGGGCTGACGTTGATTTTTGGGGAAATGAATTAACCTTGCATAAAAGTGAACACAAACTAGACAGTGAAAGACATGATGTAGATATGGGCAATGTATCAGTTCCTCATTTTGGAGTTCACTTATCTAGAAAAGATTTTGATGCTCTTAAGCAAAGATTAAAAAATAGTGGTACTAAATATTATGATGAGCCTTATCTAAGGTTTAAAGGTACTAAATACGAACAAGAAACATTTTTTGTAAAAGATCCAAACGAAAATATTTTAGAAATCAAAACTCTTACTTCTAACCCAGATTAATTCTTTATAATAATTCTAATATATACAACATTATATAGACATCTATTTTCTTTGACTCATTATCTCTATTCGCGTTAAGTTTAATTTTTAAATTTTAAAAGGAGATAATATGAGAATAATTAAAACTGCACTTGTAGCTGGATTAATCTCAATTTTAACAATGTTTTCTGCACAAGCAGAAAAGGTTAAGATTGGAGATCCAGGCTGGACAGGTGCAACAGCTATTGCAAATTTATTAGCAGCTGTTGTTACAGATAAAATGGGTGGAGAAGCTGAGCTTGTTCCTGGAAACAACACAGCAATTTATGCAGCAATTGATAGAGGTAAAGGTGAAATCGATGTGCATCCTGATATTTGGTTACCTAACCAAGAAGCTTATACAAATGATTTAGTTCCAAAAGGAACTTTAAAATTAAGTAGCAAACCTTATGAAGGAAACCAAGGTTATTGTGTTTCACAACAGTTTGCTAAAAAAATGAACATTACAGCAATTGAGGACTTAGCAAGACCTGAAGTTGTTAAAGCTATGGATAGTGATGGCAATGGAAAAGGTGAGTTTTGGATTGGTGCTGATGGTTGGGCTTCTGCAAATGTAAACCAAGTTAAATTAAGAGATTATGGTTTATATGATGCTGGTATTGAAGCAGTTAGAGCTGCTGAAGCAGTTAAAAATGCAAGAGTACTAGACTCAATCAAAAAAGGTGAAGGTTATGCATTCTATTGTTACAAACCTCATGCAATTTGGGGAATGGCTGACGTAGTTATGTTAACAGAACCAAAATATGATCCTGCTAAATATAAAATGATTCAACCTAAAGCAGATGCTGACTGGTACAAGAAATCTTATGTTGCATCAAAAGATGCTCTTAAGCAAATCCAAATCGGTTGGGCTACTTCTTTAGAGAGTCAATCACCAGCAATTGTAGAATTCTTTAAGAATTTTCAATTAACAGCTGATGATGTTTCTGCGATGGCTTATTCAGTTTCAGTTGAGAAGAAAGATCCAGCTGCTGTTGCTAGAGCTTGGATGGAAGCAAATAAATCAACTGTAGACGGTTGGTTAGGATTATAATCTAAATTAAATTTTATACTCGGCAATTTAAGATTGCCGAGTATATTTTCCTATAATAAAAAATGAGTATGGATTCATCGAGTTCAGCAATAAAAATTGAAAATGTTTGGAAAGTATTCGGCAATACTTCTTCTGAAGCATTAGATGCAATTCAAAATAAAGGAATTTCAAAAACAGAAGCTTTAGAAGAATACAATTCAGTGATTGGTGTATCAAATGTTTCATTTGATGTTAATCAAGGTGAAATATTTTGTGTAATGGGACTTTCAGGTAGTGGAAAATCTACACTAGTCAGGCATATAAATAGACTTTTAGAGCCAACTTCAGGAAAGATTTTAATTAATGGTCATGATGTAATGCAGCTTGATCGTGATCATTTACAAGAATTAAGAAATAAAAAAATAGGTATGGTTTTTCAAAACTTTGCCCTAATGCCTCATAGATCAGTTGTAGATAATATTGCAATGCCTCTTGAAATAAGAGGTGTAAGTAAAAATGATCGTTTAGATGCAGCAAATAAAATTTTAGAAATAGTTGAATTACAAGGTTGGGGTAACAAATTTGCTCATGAATTATCAGGAGGTATGCAGCAAAGAGTAGGGCTTGCAAGAGCGTTAGCTGCAGACCCAGAATTTCTTTTAATGGATGAACCTTTTAGTGCATTAGACCCACTAATTAGAAGACAACTTCAATCAGAATTTATCAAACTTTCAAAACAAATGAAAAAGACAACAGTTTTTATAACTCATGATTTAGATGAGGCAGTAAGAGTAGGGCATAGAATTGCTATTATGAGAGACGGAAAGGTAATTCAAATTGGTACCCCTGAAGAAATCGTAGTTAATCCAGCTGACGAATATGTTGCAGACTTTGTTAAAGGAATTTCTAGACTTAAAGTTGTTCAGGCAAAAACAATTATGCAAACAGTTGAAAGTTATGAAAATTTAAATGGTAAATTAGAAGAAAATTTACAAAGTGTAGATGAGCATGAATTATTAAGTAAATTAATTGAAGTTTCAAAATCGAAAGATAAGCCATTAGTTGTCAAAAATAATGAGCAAAAAAATATTGGAGTTATTACACAATCAGATCTTTTAAAAGCTGTAATAGAGGGTGGTGATGGAGAATAAACAAATTAATAACCCTACTAGATCTGAGTTAATAACTGACTTTGTTAAATCAAATCCAGAATATTATATCAAAGAGTTTCAAAAAATTGGAAGCAAACCAACGTTTTCTCTGTCATTTAACTTATATGCAGGAATTCTAGGTCCAATTTGGTTTGGAATGAGAAATATATGGAATTGGGCATTAGCTTTTTTGATAATTGAAACATTTTCAGTTGTTCAAATTATAAGAGGGTTGTTTGGAAATATTACTAAAGAGGCTGTTGAAAAAATAAAACAAGTAGAGTCAACTATTGCATTTAGAAACAAACAGCTAGAAGCGGCCATAACTAACAATCCAGATAAAGTTGATGTCTATAAACGTAACATTAAATCTTTAGAAGATGCTATGCAGGGATACATTGATGAAGTTGCAAGAATTGAAGCGTCTGCAATTTGGATAACTATTTTTGGTATTGCTTTATTAATTTCGATTAAAATAGTCCAAGGTATTTTAGCTAATTCTATTTTAGAAAAAAGATATTCAGAGTGGTTATCAGATAAAACAATAAGACCAGGCATGCAAACCAAAAACTTTATTTCAAGTACAATTTTTTCTGCAGTGATAATGTTTTTCTCAGTTGTGCATTACAGTTTTCCGGGAGTTATTACTATAATGGATGATTTTCCAACTCATCCAGATATAAGACTTACTTCAATCAAATGGGTGGAAACTATTTTTGATTATGCTGTTTTAAAAGGGGATGCTTTATTTACAGCAATAACTATTGGAATTAGATCAGTATTAGATTTCTTAGAACTATTATTTGTTAAAACTCCATGGATAGTGATCATTACAACTATAGTAACTTTAACTGGTCTAGCTGCAGGCCCAAGAGCTGCAATTTATTCAGCAGGATTTTTATGTTACATGGGATTTTTAGGTTTTTGGGTAAAAGCGATGACTACTTTGGCTTTACTTGGAACGGCTGCTGTATTAAGCATAGTTATTGGAATTCCACTTGGAATTTTTTGTGCAAGACGTCAAAGATTTTATTCAATGATAAGACCAATAATGGATTTCATGCAAACAATGCCGGCCTTTGTCTTCATGATCCCAGTAATTGCTTTTTTTGGAACAGGGAAGGTTGCTGCAGTAATTATTACAATGATTTTTGGAGGAACCCCTGTAGTTAGATTAACAGTTCTTGGATTAAGAGGTGTGCCTGAAACAATTAGAGAAGCTGCAATCGCTTACGGAGCATCAAAATGGTATTTACTTAGAAAAGTAGATTTACCTTTAGCAACTCCATCTATCTTAGCAGGTGTAAATCAAACGGTAATGTTAAGTCTAGCAATGGTAGTAGTTGCATCTCTAATCGGTGCAAAAGGATTAGGACAAGATGTTTTAGAAGCACTTCAATATGCAAATGTTGGACAAGGAATTTTAGCAGGTGTAGCTATACTATTTGTGGCTCTTATTCTTGATAGGGTTGTTCAAGGTAAAAAAAGAGTTTAATTAATCCTAATGGAGTATGCATTATTAGGTTTTTTTACTGGTTTAAGTTTAATCTTGGCAATAGGTGCTCAAAATATTTTTGTAATCGAACAAGGTTTAAAAAACCAACATGTATTTCTAGTTTGTCT
>CACJSX010000019.1 GCA_902596185.1 uncultured Pelagibacteraceae bacterium | reverse complement strand
TAAAAAGATAATTAAAAAAATAGTTATTGAGTAATAAATTATATATTTGGTAGCAGGCTCTTTTTGAAGAATATGGGCTTTCCAAAAAATATAAATTAAAATTACAATTAAAAGCAATGAGAAAAAATTAATTATTTTTCTATCCATAAAATTAATCTAATTCAAATTCGGTTGAATAATTTTTTAATAGACTCTGATTTTGTTCATTTTTATCTAAAATACAGTTCCCAATAACAAGATAATCTAATTCAGTTCCCATCAGGCAATTAAATGCATCTGAAGGAGAATTTACAATTGGTTCACCTCTTACATTAAAAGATGTATTTACCAATATAGGACAGCCTGTTATTTCTTTAAATTTTGAAATCAAATCATAATAACGTTTATTTCTAATTCTATCCACTGTTTGAATTCTAGCAGTATAATCTACGTGCGTTACCGCAGGTATCTCAGATCTTTGTATGTTTAATTTATCGATTCCAAAAAGTTTAGTTTCTTCTTCTGTCATTTTATATGTTTTCTGTGAATTGACATTTGTTACCAATAACATATATGGACTATCAACTTCCATATTAAACCATTTTGATAAATCTTCTCTCAAAACTGAAGGAGCAAAAGGTCTAAAACTTTCCCTATATTTAACTTTTAAATTTAAATTTTTCTGCATTGTATTTGATCTTGGATCAGCTAAAATAGATCTGTTACCTAAAGCTCTTGGTCCAAATTCCATTCTGCCTTGAAACCATCCTATTACTTTTTCTTGTGATAAAAATTTTGAAGTTTTATCTATTAATTCGTTATAGCTAAAAGTTTTAAAATTTGCTCCAATTAACAGTAATTCTTTTTCAATTTCATCTTGACTATACTCAGTACCTAAATAAGAGCCGTTCATATTATCGTTTAAATCAATCTTTCTCTGATTTCCATTTTCAACGTACCAAAGCGCTAAAGCTGCTCCTAAAGAGCCTCCAGCATCACCTGCAGCTGGTTGAATCCAAATATTTTCAAAAATTTTTTCATTGAGAATTTTTCCATTTGCAACACAATTTAATGCAACACCTCCGGCTAAACATAAATTTTTAATTTTATATTCCTCACGAATTGATTTCGCTAATTTAAGAATTATTTCTTCAGTAACTTTTTGAACTGAAGAAGCTATATCCATATGAAACTGGGTTATTTTCTCATTTTTTGGATTTCTTGGTTTTTGTCCAAATAAATTATTAAATTTATCGTTTGTCATCGTAAGTCCTGTTGCATAATTAAAATATCTTTGATCTAATCTAAATGAACCATCATCCTTTATATCTATCAACTTTTTAACTTTATCTTCATAAATTGGCTTACCATAAGGAGCTAAACCCATTAACTTGTATTCTCCACTATTTACCTTAAATCCAGTAAAGTATGTGAATGCAGAGTAAAGAAGTCCTAAAGAATGAGGAAAATGAATTTCTTTTTTAATCTCCAAATCATTTTTTTTGCCAATAGCAACAGTAGTAGTTGCCCATTCGCCTACTCCATCTGCAGTTAATACAACAGCTTCATTAAAAGGAGATGGAAAATAAGCACTAGCTGCGTGACTTAAATGATGTTCTGAAAAATAAATATTTTTATTTGATATAAAATCTTTATCGTGTTGTTTTAATTTATTATATAAATAATTTTTTTGAAAAAGTTTTTCTTTAATCCACAACGGCATTGCTTTTGCAAAAGAGGAAAATCCTTTAGGTGCAAAAGCAACATATGTCTCTAACAATCTTTCAAATTTTAAAAAAGGTTTTTCAAAAAAAACTATATAATCAACTTCACTTAACTTTAAATTTGAATATTTTAATACGAATTCAATTGCATTATAAGGATAACTAGGATCATGTTTTTTCCTAGAAAATCTCTCCTCCTGTGCCGCAGCGATAATCTTACCATCAATCAAAATACATGCAGCACTGTCATGATAAAAAGCTGAAATACCTAAAACAGAAGTCACTTTAGAAAATTGTATAAATAAATGGGGCTATTGCAGAACCTTGAGTTAAAACAATTAATCCACCAAATACTATAAGAACAATTATTATTGGTAATAACCAATATTTTTTTCTAATTCTCAAAAATTCCCAAAACTCCTTTAAAAATTCTATCATTATAAAACTATTTTTTTTAAATATGTTAAAGTATTTGTTCTATTATGTTTTTCACTAAATTTCCATAATTGTGAATCCAAGTAAAAATGGAGCATTTGTCCTATAATTGGTATTAAAATTAGATTTTTTAAAAACTCATCATCATACTTACCAAACAAAGATAATATTGACATTATAACTGAATACAAAATTATTATAGCTAAATAATTATTTAATTTTATTGAGAAAAAAGATTTTGAACTATTTGTTTGGTTTTCATTTCTTAATTTAGAAACGTTATAAGTAAAATATATGTACTGAGTATAATGCATTGTAACACCCATTATTATTGCATGTACAGGATTGTTAACAAAACAAATAGGGTAAAAAATTATACAACCAGTTACAAAAATTAAAAAATTTTCTGTAAAACTAAACTTAACCCAGTACCAAATGAAAAAAAACAATAACAAACCTATGATAGCTAAGTTAACATTAAATATGTTAGTTTCATTAATGACTGGAAAATAAAACCTTAGAATTCCAATAATAAAAAAAATAAAATTCGTAATATAAATTAATACTTCTTGATATTTTTTTTCTTTCTCATCTTGGCAATAAAGCTTACCAATTCCAAAACTTTGCCTTGTCACATGATACATATTTGCTGCAAAAAAAATTAATAAAAAAAACTCTTTTACTAAAAAAAAACCTAGTATTGAAAGAAATGCGATAATTAAAGGTACAGAAATTAAACTTATTCTATTTGATTTTATAAATTCATAATTAACTCTATCTAATAAAAAGGGCCATGTAGCTCCAAAATGGGTCTCAGCTAGAAATAAAATTGTTATTATTATCAATTCTGTTTCAAATTGTGGGAAATTATAAAGAACTAATGCATATATAATTGGAAACAAAATTGGAAATTTGACTAAAAAAAATTGAGTATTTAATTTAATTGTATTCATTTTTTTTTCCAATGACTACGAACAAACCTCCATCAGATCCAAGTTTATTAAAAATCATATTGAATTGATTAAATAACCTTGAATACAAATCACCTTCTGAAGTTTTTTTAAATAAATTTTTATAATCTTTTATATATTCAAAATCACATGAGGGTATAGAATTAATATATTCTATGTTGTTATCTTTAAACCATAATAGTACTTCATCTAATGTATGTAAACTTTCAATAGGATGAAAGTATTGATCATTAATCCATGCTTTCTTTTCATTTTGACTTAACTTTAGTTTTCTAAGTGTTGGATCAAAAATTTCCAATAACTTTAAGCCGAATATTTTACTTAAATACTTTCTAAAAATTGTTCGAATTCTCCCAATTTTATTATAAAGACCAACTAAAATATATCCTTTTGCTTTTAAAGATTTAGCAACAATATTAAATGCTTTTTTTGGATTTTTAGTATGATGCAATACCCCATTGCACCATATAAAATCAAAAAAATTATCTGATAGAACTTCATCAAATATATCAGCATTAACAAAATTTATATTTTTAATTTGATTTTGATCAGAAAAATTTTTAGCTAATTTAAGTGACTCAATTGTTGGATCTAAAGCGACTATATTATTATTTGTATTTAAAGCAAAATAATTTGAAAGCTGGCCAGTACCACATCCAACTTCTAAAATTGTTTTATTCATACCTATAAACTTCTTAAATTTATACGCTAATAAATTTTTGTTTCCTTTATCTAAAATACTTAAACTGTTATCACTATCTTTATAGTTTGGAAAAGGACTAACTTTATAAAAGTCTGTAACGCTTTTAGTTTTTAAATCATTTATTTTAAAACAAATTAAATTATCTCTAATTTCATTTTTTTTTTTTAAAAAATTAAACATAAATAAAATTTAAAACTGATTTTTCATTTTACTTTTAGGTTCTTTTTTTTCAATCCAATATGATGAGCAATCTTTGAATTTCAAATTAATTAGATCTTTTTTAATTAAATTCATTAATAACCCTATGGGAGTTACTACACCAAAAAATATAATTGTCATTATTACTGGTGAGACTATTTTTCCAAGAGATACACCTAATTTAAACCATAAAATATTTAATGGTGTTATTATTCTGGGGTTAAATAAACCAGTATAAAGAAAAAAAATAGACAATATCAAAGACCAATATCTCAACTCACCATGGTATGTTAATGGATAAAGAGATATCAATAAAAATATAACACAAAATAATAAACCGAAACTCTTTGTAGAGCTTATTTTAATTTCATCCATCTAAAGATTTTTGAATTTTCATATCAGATTTTTTTATACCTGCTACCCTAACTGGTTTTTTCATCGCATCTCTTCTAAATGGTTCCCCAAGCTCTTGATTAAGAATTACCTCAATAAATGTTGTAATTCCTTTCTTTTGATCTTCACAAGATTGTTTAATTGCATTTGTGGTTTCTTCCATTGTTCTAACAGTTACACCTTTTAAACCACAAGCATCGGCAACTTTAGCATAACTTAACTCTGGATCTAATTCAGTTCCAACAAAATTATTGTCAAACCACAATGTTGTATTTCTTTTTTCAGCTCCCCATTGATAATTTCTAAAAATTACCATTGTAATAGCCGGCCATTCTTCTCTAGCACATGAACTCATCTCGTTCATACTGATACCAAAAGCACCGTCACCTGCAAAACCAATTACTGGAGTATCTGGGCATCCAATTTTTGCTCCTAATATAGATGGAAAGCCATATCCACATGGACCAAATAAACCAGGCGCTAAATATTTTCTACCTTTTTCAAAAGTTGGATAAGCGTTACCAATTGCACAATTATTCCCTATGTCACTTGATATAATTACGTCATCTGGCATTCCTGCTTGAATTGCTCTCCAAGCTTGTCTTGGTGACATTCTATCTGCATCTCTTTCTCTAGCTTCTTTATTCCAAACTGTTCCTTCATCATCTTCTTCATGATCTAAACTTGATAATTTTTGCAACCATGCAGATTTTGTTTGATGAATTATATCTTTTCTTTTTTGTCTATCTGTATCTCCTGCAGTCGGCGAAAGTTGTGCAAGTAATTGTTGTGCCACTAGTTTTGCGTCACCACAAATCCCAACTGTAACTTTTTTTGTAAGGCCGATCCTATCAGAATTCATATCTACTTGAATAATACTTGCATCTTTTGGCCAATAGTCCATACCATAACCAGGTAATGTAGAGAATGGATTTAATCTAGTACCTAAAGCCAAAACAACATCTGCTTGCTTTATTAATTCCATTCCAGCTTTTGAACCATTGTATCCTAAAGGACCAGCAGCTAAAGGGTGACTTCCTGGAAAACTATCATTATGTTGATATCCCGAACACACTGGTGCATCTAATTTTTCTGCAAGTTTTTTACAATCTTCTATCGCTCCACCAATTACAACGCCAGCACCTGACAATATAACTGGAAATTTTGCTTTTGATAACAAGTCTGCGGCTTTTTTTATTGCATCTACTCCACCTGCTTGCCTCTCCAATCTTACAATTGGTGGAAGATCAATATCAATTACTTGTGTCCAATAATCTCTTGGAACATTTATCTGCGCAGGTGCAGATCCTCTAATAGCTTTTTCTATAACTCTATTTAGTACTTCAGCCATTCTTGATGGATCTCTTACTTCTTCTTGATAACAAACCATGTCTTTGAATAAATTCATTTGCTCTACTTCTTGAAATCCACCTTGCCCCATTGTTTTGTTCGCTGCTTGCGGTGTAACTAATAAAAGAGGAGTATGATTCCAATAAGCTGTTTTAATTGGTGTAACTAATCCAGTAATTCCAGGTCCGTTCTGAGCAATAACCATTGACATTTTACCAGTAGCTCTTGTGTAACCATCAGCGATTAAACCCCCATTTGTTTCATGAGCAACATCCCAAAAAGTAATGCCTGCATCTGGAAAAATATCTGAAATTGGCATAAAGGCTGAACCGATAATTCCGAACGCATGTTCAATACCGTGCATTTGTAAAACTTTTACAAAAGCTTCTTCTGTTGTCATTTTTGTCATAAAACTAGAACCTCTCTAAAGTGTAATTATAATATTTATAAAATTCGTTTGTTAATTTTTGCGATTAATATATAAGTTTTTACAAATTTCAAACAAACAAATCGACACGATATGGCAACAGATATAATCATACATGATAAAAAAGACAACGTCGGAGTAGTAGTTATTGAAAAAATCACTCCTAAACAGGACTGTGCTTGCTGGATAATGGAAGATGACAGTTCAACAAATATTCAATCCGTAGACGAAATACCTTTAGGTCATAAAATTGCAATGGTTGACCTTAAAGAGGGTGATACTATTTTAAAGTATGGTCACGATATTGGTAAAGTTGTTAAATCAATCAAAAAAGGTGAGCATGTGCATGTTCACAATGTAAAAACAAAGAAGTGGTAAAAATATGGAAATCCCAAAGAGCTTTTTAGGTTATAAAAGAGAAAACGGTAGAGCAGGAACAAGAAATCACGTAATCATTCTTCCAGTAGATGATATATCAAATGCATGTGCTGAAGCAGTTGCTAATAATATTAAAGGAACAATTGCTCTTCCTCATTCTTATGGAAGACTTCAATTTGGTGCAGATTTAGAGCTTCATTTTAGAACAATGATAGGAACTGGATGTAATCCAAACGTTGCAGCAGTCATTGTCATTGGTATTGAGCCGAAATGGACAAAAAAAATTGTAGATGGAATTGCTAAAACTGGAAAACCGGTTGAAGGATTTCATATTGAACGTACAGGAGACATTGGTACGACAATGAAAGCATCAAAAAAAGCTCAAGAATTTGTGATGTGGGCTTCAGAAAAACAAAGAGAAGAGTGTCCTTTAAGTGATCTATGGATTTCAGTTAAGTGTGGTGAGTCTGATACTACTTCAGGACTAGCTGCAAACCCAACTGTTGGTAACTTAATGGATAAACTTGAGCCATTAGGAGTTCATTTATGTTTTGGCGAAACATCAGAATTAACAGGTGCAGAACAAGTTTGCGCAACAAGAGGAGCTACTAAAGAAGCTTCTGAAAAATTTATGAAAACCTGGAGCTCATATAATGATTTTATTTTAAAAGAGGCAACGGATGATCTTTCTGAAAGTCAACCTACAGCTGGAAATATAGCTGGAGGACTTACAACAATTGAAGAAAAAGCTTTTGGTAATTTTCAAAAAATTGGAAATTGTAAATTTATTGATGTTCTTGAACCAGCTGAAGAACCAACTAAAGGAAAAGGGTTATATTTTATGGATACATCATCTGCTGCTGCAGAATGTGTAACTCTTCAAGCTGCAGCAGGGTTTAATATTCATTTATTTCCAACTGGACAAGGTAATATTGTTGGAAATCCAATTGAACCAGTGGTCAAATTAACTGCAAATCCATTAACGGTTAAAGGTATGGGTGAACACATTGATTGTGATGTTTCAAAAATTCTTTCAAGAGAAATGAATTTATCTGAAGCTGGAGATGAACTAATCAAAACAACTTTAAGGGTAGCTAACGGAAGATTAACTTGTGCAGAGGCTTTAGGTCACAAAGAATTTGTGATGACTAAACTTTACAGAAGTGCATAAAAATCCGTGTTTAATAAGATTCAGTATCTAAAATCAATTTTCCCAGGTGTTGTCTTAGCTTTAATTTTTTGTTTATTTTCCCAAGGTATTAATAACGTATTAGCAATAGAGATTTTTGGTACTTCAAAAAGTCCAATTTCAACAGTATTAATTGCAATACTTCTTGGAATATTAATGGGGAACGCTTTTACTCCAAGACCAGGTATGATGATTGGTTTAGATTTTACCCAACAGTATATTTTAAAATTAGGAATAATTTTTTTAGGTATTAGATTAAGTTTTGCTGATTTTATTAAATTTGGATCTGTTGCGATACCCTTAGTGATATTTTGTATTTTAGGTGTATTAATATTAATTAAGCTTCTTATAAAAAAAGTCCCTATATCCTCAAAAATGTCTTATTTAATTGCAATTGGCACTAGCGTTTGTGGAGCTACTGCGATTGTTGCAACAGCTCCAGTAATAAACGCCAAAAAAACAGAAGTAGCTTATGCAATAGCTAACATTACGTTATTTGGAGTGATTGCAATGTTAGTTTACCCATATTTTGCAGAATGGTATTTTGATAATAATGCCTTGGAAGCTGGCTTGTTTCTGGGAACTTCAATTCATGAGACCTCTCAAGTTGCGGCTGCTGGATTAATTTATGATCAACAATTTAATAATCCTGAAACCTTAGATGTGGCAACAGTAACAAAATTAATTAGAAACACTTTTCTGGTAATACTAATTCCTTTGTTTGCTTTCTTGTATAATAGGGGTGAATTTAAAGAACAAAAATACTCAATTTTAAGCATTTTTCCATATTTTGTACTTGGTTTCATTGGCATGATAATTTTAAGAAATTTTGGAGATCAGTTATTTTCAGTTGAAAGTGAAAATTTTTATGCTTGGTCTAGATTTATCGAATATTTAAAAATTTTAGCAACTGTATTTTTGACAATGGCTATGGCTGCTGTAGGGATTTCAATAAATTTAGGTGAACTTAAATCAATGGGATACAAACCATTTGCAGTTGGTTTGATTGCAGCTGTGACTGTTGGTATTATTAGTTTAATATATATAGAAACTCTAATAAATATTTTTATTTAAGATTTTACTAATAATTTTTTTCTTAAGTTTGAAACAAAACGTCTTATAAACGCTGCTCCAACACCTAAAATAATCGCAAACATAATAGTGAATAGTCCATAAAAGAAAGGCATCTCTCTAGAAAATTCAATTATGAATTGAGAAAAGAAATTTAAATCTGAACTAGTTGCTTTTGTAGTCCCATTAATAATCTGATCTGCGAAAAATGTATCGTATGCTATTGCTATACCTACTATCAATAACAAAATTGCTAATAAAGCTCTTAAACCAGAACTATCAATTCTTTCTCCTAATTTTTGTCCAACTTGAACTCCTATGATCGATCCTATAACCAACATAAGGACCAGTAATAAATCTATAGATCCATAATTAAATGAATGAAGAAAAGTAACAACCACACTTACAAAAATTGTTACAAATAAAGATGTGCCAGGAACTAATTTAGTAGGCATTTTAATTATATAAATCATTGCTGGAACTAAAATAAACGCACCTCCAATTCCCATAATAGCTGCAATAAAACCAACTAATAAACCAATAATTATTGGAGTAAAAATACTCTCATATAATTTTGACTTTGGAAATCTCATTCTTAATGGAAGACCGTGTATCCAATAATGAACATGTAATTTTTTTTTAACTACGACGTTTCTTTTTGCTTTATCTATTTCACCTAAACTTTCAACCAACATCAAAGTTCCGATTATTGCTAATATATACATATATGCCAGAGAGATAACTGTATCAATTTTTCCAATCCCTTTAAAATAAGTAAAAGTGTAAATTCCTAAAGAAGTTCCAATTACACCTCCAATCACGATCATTGAACCCATTTTATAATCTAAGGTATTTTTTAAATAATGCGTGGTTGAACCTGAAACAGATGTGGCTAAAATATTATTTGCTTCATTAGCAACTGCATATGCAGGAGGTATTCCTAAAAAAATAAGAAAAGGTGTCATTAAAAACCCACCACCAACACCAAATAAACCTGAAAGTACTCCAACAATTGCACTTAATAAAAGTATCTCGATAGGGTTAACAAAAACTTGAGCTATCGGTAAAAATACTTCCATAAAAAATTTAAAAGTTGTTAAAAAACAACTTAGTTAAAAGTAATAAAAGTTCCAACTAAAATCACTCCCCAGTAAGCCGTTAAGCTTGCTATAATTCCTGCTTTAATAAATGTAGTTTTAAAATTTGAGAGTTTGTTTATAATTTTTACGTTAGAAAGTAACATTAAATTCGTCAATACACCCACAACGAAATTTGTCAAACAATTATTTATTATTAAGCAATATTTTTTGCCTAGTAGATAGTGGCCCCAAAAACTTTAATTGACTCGTCCTCAACTCCTAAAACCAATCTTCCAAGGAACTCTCCTGGGATCTCTTTATTTGTCTGTTTAATTAGAACAGTTATATGGTCTCCTCTTCTTAGACATCCAAACGGTTCAAAAGTTTCTTTAAGATTGGTAATTAGCTTGTTATTAGCCCACTGTTTACCAAGCTCCACCTCGTTAGCACCAAAAAGCATTTGAGTTGAGAAATCTCTTGTAAACCCACCATAATCTTTGAGATTAGATGATTTAACCAAATTATCCCAAATTGGTTTCGCTAATTCGTATATTTCATCATCTGTTTTAGATAAAATATCCATATGATTAAATTAAATTTTTTTACTACGAAGCTTTTTTCTTCTCGTTCTCATCCACTATATGGTAGACAGGAACTTTTTCCATACTAAACTTGCCAGTTTTAGGATCTCTTCTTGAAACTGTTAAACAATGCCAATTATCATCATCAAGTTTCATATGATCGCCTCTATAATAATATCCAGGCCATCTAGTTTCTTCTCTAAACATAGTATGTTCTGTTACGCACTGAGATGTCAAAGCTCTGTGTTTAAGCTCCCATGCCCTCATAAGCTGGTGATAATCCTCAGCTCCCACGTTTTCAAGATCTTCCTCAAGCCAAGCTAACAATTCTAATCCTCTTTTTAGCATATTAGCATTAGTCATATAGTTTGTAGCTATTCCACCTACATATTCATCCATTATTCTTTGTAAACGTTGTAAACCTTGAATAGGTGAGATATAGCTTGGAGATACAGTTCCTCCTGTAATCTCATTTTGAGCAACTGTGTAATTTTCTAAGGGTTTATAAACTTTAACTTTGAAGCCTTCACATTGTTTATCTGATACTTTTAAACCCTCAGCTTTTTTATCTTCAATATATTTTACAGCTGCTTTTGCTGCTAATCTGCCTTCAGTAAATGAGCCTGACGAAAATTTGTGAGCACTTCCACCTACAGTATCACCTGCTCCAAATAATCCATCAATTGTTAACATTCTATTATAACCCCAGAAATACTCAGGTGGAGACAAATCTTCTGGTCCACTTACCCAAGCTCCAGAACAAGTAGCATGAGAACCCATTACGTATGGTTCGGACGTTGTTAATTCAGGATTTGTATATTTCGGGTCAATATTTTGAGATGCCCAAACAACAGCTTGGCCTACTGTCATTCCTAAGAAATTCTCCCAACCAACAGTTTCTAAATGTGGGTCTTGAAAAGCCTCAGTAGTAACCATATGGATTGGTCCGCCACCTGCCATTGTTTCTTGAATAAAAGCATGATTTCTTAAACACGTTGGTGTTGGATGGTGATCTATATATTCACCTACTAATTCTTTAGTTTGGTCGTACCATTTCTTCTCGTAGTTTTCACCATTTGCATTTTGTGTATATGTTTTTAAATGTAAGAAGTAAGCGCCAACAGGTCCATACCCATCTTTAAATCTACATAACACAATTCTATTTTCCATTTGAGTCATTTTAGCACCAGCAGCAATTGGTAATGCATATGCTGAACCATTACTCCAAGGAGCATACCAAGTTCTTCCCATACCTTCTCCAACGGCTCGAGGCTTAAATATGTGTGAAGCTCCTCCTGCTGCAACAATTACAGCCTTTGCTCTAAATACATGGAAATCACCTGTTCTCATATTAAATCCAACAGCTCCACCCACTCTATTCTCTTGAGCCTCATCCATTAAAAGATGAGTAATCATAATTCTATTATAAATTTTGTCTGCAGATTTTTTTGCTGCTTCTGCAACAATTGGCTTATAACTTTCACCGTGGATCATTATCTGCCACTTACC
>CACJSX010000018.1 GCA_902596185.1 uncultured Pelagibacteraceae bacterium | reverse complement strand
GCTGAAATCTTGGTAAGAAAAATAAGTCTATCCATCTTTTAGAACCTTTAACTTCAACTCCAATGAATGGTACTAAAAATAAAGAAATAAGTGAAATAAAAAAAAGAAAAATAGAGTATTTATATAATTGATCTGAATTTAATAAGGAAAATATAAAAATAAGAGATATTCCAATTAACACATAAATTAAATGTTTAAAAAAAAAGAAATAACTATTGGTATCCAACTTATCAGAAGCTATTAAAGAAGTTGAAACTAATGAGAAAAATAATCCAATAATAAATAAAAAACTTATTACTAGAAAAATAGATTTATCAATGCTTTTCCACCATTGATAATAAAATTTGTAAACAATACTATTGCTTTGCATTTATATATTTTTTAATTATTTGATTAAAATAATATCCTCTATCTTCAAAATTTTTGAAACTATCAAATGAAGCTCCAGCTGGGCTGAAGAAAATAATTTTTCGTTTAGATTGTTGAATATTATTTTCTGAAAAGATAAATTTAAGTGTTTCTTTTAAATTTTTAAAACTTTTTATTTTTAATCTATTTTTTAAAACCTTTATAAATTCTTTTTGATATGATCCAAAAATAAAGGCTTTAATATTTTTGCATTCCATTCTTGAAAGTTTAAATTTATCTCCTTTTTTTGGAATTCCTCCTAAGATCCAATATGCTTCATTTAAATTTTTTAATACATTCTCAGAAGAAGCAAAGCTTGTAGATTTTGAGTCATTAATTACTACAAGATTTTTTTTGTCAAATATAATTTGCTGTCTGTAATCTAAGCCTTTAAATTTATTAATAGTTTTAATTAATTTTTTATTATTAAGTTTTAATTTTGAAGCAATTTTTAATATAAATGATAAATTTTCTTTATTTCCATCAGAGATAAAATATTTATTGGAAATTTTATTTAAATTTTTGTTCAAATTTGAAGTCTTAACTTTATAAATTTTTGAACTATATTTATTTTTTTTTAATTTTTTAGTGATCAGTTCATCCTCTTTTTTTACATATGCAAAAGATCCACTTATTTGAGATTTTAGTAATTTAAATTTTGCATTTACATAATTTTTTAAAGTTTTATGTCTTTCAATGTGATCTGAAGTAATATTCAAAATTACAGCATATTTTGATCTAAAAATTCTACTGTAATCTAACTGATATGAAGAAGCCTCTATTACAAAGATTGTTTTTTTTGTAATGTTTTTTTCTGACAATGCTGGATTGCCAATATTCCCAACAAGTCTTGAGTCCTTATTTTGATCAATTAAAGCGTCATGTAAAATTTTTGCAGTTGTAGATTTACCGTTAGTTCCAGTAATCGTAATACTTTCATTATTATAAAATGAAAATAAAACATCAAGGTCAGTATAAATTTTTTGAAAATTTTTTTTTAAAAATTTTGATAAATTACAATTTGAAATATCAATACCGGGACTAATAATAATTCTATCAAAATTTATTTTTTGAATTCGTTTTAAACTAATTGTTTTTTGATTAATTTTTAAATTAATTTTTTGATTGTCATCAAACAAATATACATCTGATTTATTTTTTAAAAACTTATAAGATGCAATACCACTCTTTCCTAAACCATAAATTAATATTTTTTTTCCTAAAAAAATATTATTAAAAATTTTCATTATCTTAATTTTAAAGTAGCTAAACCAATCATTGCTAAGATAATAGAGATAATCCAAAACCTAATTACAACTGTTGACTCTGGCCATCCCTTTTTTTCAAAATGATGGTGAATAGGTGCCATTTTAAAAATTCTTTTTCCAGTAAGCTTAAAGGATATTACCTGAACCATTACTGAGACTGCCTCTAATACAAAAAGTCCACCAGTAATTGCTAAAACAATTTCATGCTTTGTAATAATTCCTACTGCACCTAAAGATCCTCCGAGAGATAATGAGCCTGTATCACCCATAAAAATTTTAGCAGGAGGAGCATTAAACCATAAGAAACCTAAACAAGAACCAATAATCGCTCCACAAAAAATTGCTACTTCACCAGTTCCTTCAATATATGGAATTTGTAAATAATTTGAAAATACGATATTTCCAGTAACATAACTTATAAAAGCAAAACATGCTGCAACTAATATAACGGGTACTGTTGCTAAACCATCTAATCCATCAGTAAGATTAACAGCATTAGATGAACCTATGATTACGAATATTGCAAATGGTACAAAAAACCATCCGAGATTTACGATCAAATTTTTAAAAAATGGAAAATATAAATTATTTAAATCTTGATAATCATTTAAAAAAACAAAAAAACTTACTCCAATAATTGCTAATATTATTTGTGAAGTTATTTTAAACTTTGAAGAAATACCTGATGAGTTACTATTTTTAATCTTCTTAAAGTCATCATATGCTCCCAATAAACCAAAAGTAATTGCTATGTAGATACAAAATAAAATATTAATATTTGATAAATCTGCCCAAAATATAACTGATACCAATAAGCCGAATAAAATTATTACACCTCCCATAGTTGGTGTACCAATTTTTTTAATTATATGATCTTCTGGTCCATCATCCCGAATAGGATTTAAAATTTTTTGTTTTGAAAAAAATTTGATAAAAGGACCCCCAATAATTAGCACGATAACCAAAGAGGTAAAAAAAGATAAACCTGTTCTAAAAGTTAAATATTTAAAAACATTTAAAAAACTAAAAGTATCAACAAAATTTAATAAAAATTGATAAAGCATCTAACGTAACCCTTTCAGACTTTTTACTATGTCATTGAAACCTGTCGCAAGTGAGGCCTTAATCATTAAATAATCATTATTATTTAAATCTTTTCTAATCAATTCAATAATTTGAGATTTGTTTGATAAAATCCTGCCTTTTTTCGCTTTTGAAACACCTGCAAATATTATAGATGCCATTTTACCTTTGACAAATACCTTATCTATCTTGGTCTGATTAATTATTGGAACAATAGATTTATGAAGTTTTTTAGAATGACTACCCAGCTCTAACATGTCACCAATTATTAAATATTTATTTGATTTTTTAGAGTTTATTTTGTCAAAATTTTTTATTGCTGATTTTAATGATAAAGGATTCGAATTATAACTTTGATCAATTAAATTAATTTTTTTATTATTAAATTTTACTACAGAATGATCTCCTCTTCCCCCAGGAATTTTGAAATTGAGAAAAATATTTTTATTTAGTTTAAATATATTTTTATAAATACTAATAACTGCTAAAGCAGCAAGTGTATTGTATATATTGTTTTGAAAATCGTTTGATAACATAAAATGCTTTTTTTTACTATTTAACTGAATATTTATTTTAAATTTTTTTCCAAAAGACTTTATATTAATTAATTTAATATCTGCTTTCTGATTTTTAATACCAAAAGAAACTACTTTAATTTTCTTTTCTTTGGCAATTGTTTTATGTAATTGAAAATAACTATCATCTGCATTCAATGCAACATAACCATAAGGCTTTATGTTGTTAATAATTTCAGATTTTGCCAAAGCAATTTGTTTAATACTTTTAAAATTTTTAGCATGTGCATAATTTATATTTGTTATTACTCCAACATCTGGTTCTATTATTTTTGATAAATAATCAATTTCACCTTTTTTATCCATTCCAACTTCTAAAATTCCGAATTCATCATTTTGTTTTAAATTAAAAAGACTCAAAGGAACTCCAAATTTATTGTTATAAGATTTTGGAGAAATACTAACTTTTGAAATTTTACTTAATACGTTGCCTAGCAATTCTTTAAGTGTAGTTTTACCGCAACTACCTGTAATAGCTATAACATTTGTATCAATACTTTTTCTAAAATTTTTCGAAATCTCTGTTAGAAATTTTAAAGTATTTTTTACTTTAATCTGACGACTTTTATTTAAGTTATTTTGGATTTTGTTTACTACAGCTAACGATGCTTTTCTCTTGAATGATTGTGCAACATATTTATTACCATCATTTTTTTTTCCTCTAATAGCAAAAAAAATATCGTTTTTAGTAACTTCTTGAGAATTAATTCTTGCCGTTTTTAAAGATGTGGAGGTAGATAATTTTTTAATTTTAACTGTCTCTTTAATCACATTTAATTTTAAATTATTTGATAAATTATTATTTTTATTCTTAATAGCATTTAGAATTACTTTTCTATCTGAAAAGAAAATTTTCGTATTTCCAATATCTTGCGTTTTCTCATGTCCTTTTCCAGCGACTAACAAAATATCACCTGAATTCAAATTATTAATAGCTTGTTTTATTGCTATTGCTCTATTAGAAATTTCGGTAATTCCTTTTTTTTTGATACCTTTTTTTATATCTCTTCTTATTTTTTGAGGATTTTCAAATCTAGGGTTATCATTTGTAAGAATGATACTATCTGCAAAATCACTAGCTATTTTGCCCATTTTTGATCTTTTATTTTGATCTCTATTTCCGCCACAACCGAATAGCACCGTGATTGTTTTATTAGGAAATTGTTCTCTAAGATTTAAAAGACAAGTTTTTAGGGCATCAGGCGTATGAGCATAATCGAGAATTACTTTTGATTGATTTTTAATTTTACCTATTTTTTCAAATCTTCCTTCAACTGGTTTCAATTTTGAAATTGTATTTAAAATTTTATTTAAACTAACACCACTATATTTTGCTGCAATTATTGCCATTAAAACATTTTTTAATTGTACTTTTCCTATTAAATTTAGATTTAGATCCTGTATTGAACTATTTAATTTAATTCTGAGAAGTTGCCCCTCTCCTCTAAAGTTATGAGATAAAATCTCTAGGTTATTTTTCTTATCATTTAGTGTATATAATTTTAATTTCTTATTAATTATAATTTTTTTTATGTTTTTAAACTCTGATATTGATTGATCTGTAATTACATTGCCTTTTTTTTGGATAAGGTTTTCAAATAAATAAAGTTTTGCTTTTAAATAATTTTTTAAATTTTTATGATAATCGAGATGATCTTGCGATAAATTAGTAAATATACCCGAATTAAACTTCAAGCCATCTAATCTATTTTGTTTTAAACCATGACTTGAGGCTTCCATAATTACATTTTCTATTTTTTGAGTTTTTAACTTACTCAAAATTTTAGCCAATTTAATTGGATCTATTGTGGTATTAGATAAATTCAAATTAATTCTTTTTGATTTAACACCTAATGTGCCAATAGAAGCAGCCTTTTTATTATTTAATTTTAATATTTGATAATAAAAATCAGCAACTGACGATTTTCCGTTTGTTCCTGTAACTGCAATTAAATTTTTTGGTTTTTTATTATAAATTTTAAAAGCAGTTTCAGCTAATAATTTTCTTACATTCTTTGTATGAATATATAAAATTCCATTTTGGAATTGATTTATTTTTTTTTCACTTACAATAATTTTAGATCCTTTTTTAATTGCTTTAGGAATAAATTTATTACCATCAATAGTATTTCCTTTGATTGCAAAAAAAATATTATTTTTTTTAATATTCTTTGTGTCAAATGAAATTCCTGAAAAAGAAAAATTTCTATAATTTTTATTTATGTTATGAAAGTAGTTTCCTAGAAGCATAATTAATTAACCTCTATATATTTTGTGGCTAAAATGGGCCCAATTTTATCTATTACTTTTCCGGCTACCTCAACTGAAGTCCAGCCAGCAGTATTATAAAGTGTACCCTTCCATCCTCCTTTTCGATGTCTATACTTATAATAATAATCTTTAGATTTTTTTGGAGTATCTAGCATTACAACAAAAACAAATTGTGGATTTGATGTGGGAAAAATGGAAGCAAAAGTATTTATTTTTGCCTCAGAATAAGCTCCTCCTTCAGGTTGATCAGCAGTTCCCGTTTTTCCACCGACTTCAAAATTTTGAACATCTGCAAATTTAGCTGTTCCCTCCTCAGTATTTACTATTTTTCTTAAAGCACTAACAACCTGTTCTGAAATACCTTTGTTTAATATTCTTTCATTTTTTTTCTTAAAGTTATTTTCTTTATAAATTAAAGTTGGCTTAATTTCATAACCACCATTTGACAAAACAGAATAACCTTTTGCTAATTGAAGAATTGTAGTTGCTATTCCATGTCCAAAAGAAGCTGTAGCCAATCTGCATTTTCCAAAATCATAATTTTTTTGAGGTGCAACCTCTTCAATATCAAAATCGATCTTACTTAAAACGCCAACTTTTTGTAAAAATAATTTAAATTTTTCTGAGCCAACTTTTTGTGCAATTCTTACTGATCCTATATTTCCAGATCTAACTAAAATTTGTTCTGCAGTTAAATCAGATGGTATTTCATTGTCGTACTCACCTATTCTGTATTTGTCGCATTTAATTGATTTGGGTAAATCTAAAAATTCAGACTCTGGTTTAATTACCTTTTCATTTAAGGCGCTAGCAAAAGTAAATGCTTTAAAAACAGAGCCAAGCTCATATGTTCCTTTAGTTACCCTGTTAATATAATTTACATCAGTAATATTTTGTCTTTCATTAGGATTAAAATCTGGCAAAGAAACTAAGGATAAAATATTGCCGTTATTGACATTCATTAGAATAGCAGCACTACCTTTGCTTTTAAAAATTTCCTGATATTTAATTAATTCTTTTCTTATTAAAAATTGAATATCCTTATCTAGAGTAAGTTTAATTGGTTGTTTTGATATTCTAAGTTTCTTATTCAATGATTTTTCTAACCCGGAAATACCATTATTGTCATCATCTATCTGACCCAAAACATGGCTAAATAGATTTTTTTGAGGGTACATTCTAAGGACTTTTTCCTCAGGTATTAAAGACTTGTCCCCCAATTTCATTATTTTCTCATAATTTTCTTCTGAAATTTTCTTCTCTAAATAAAAAAATTTTTTGCTTTCAATTTTTTTTTCAATTTGATCAAAATTTTTATCAGGAAAAATTATATTTAAGCTAAGAAGTAATTTTTTTTTATTGATTACATCCGAAGTTTTTAATCCTATATCAATGGATTTTACAGTCTTAGCTAAATAATTTCCATTTATATCTATAATGTCCGCTCTATAAAGCTTGTTTGAAGATACAACTAGATTACCTCTTTCTACTGAGTTATCTTTTCGAGAACCTAGATGAATTAAATGTATTGCATAAATCAAGTAAATAATAAAAAAAACAAAGAAAATAAAAGCTACACGATTAAATTGAATATTTAATCCATTTTCTTTTTTCTTAAATATAAAATCATTTTTATAGTCTTCTATAGTTAATTTCGATTTATTATCAGTCATTACTCTTTAGTAATTTTAAAATTTTGGATTTTATTTATATCATCTGAAATTTTGTAGATTTTTATGTCGTTTATATTTTTTTGAATTAACTCATCATCAAAATACTGAGATTGATATTCAAGTAATCTTTCTGCAGAACTTAAATAATCGTACTCTAAAGATTCATTTTCAAATTCAGACTTTAAAACTCTAATATTCTCTTTTGCTATAAATATTTCATCTTCAATCTGTTTAGTCGTGTTTTTTATTATTGCAGTTGATAAGACTAAAGAAAAAATCACTGCTGCTAAAGCAATTTTTTTCACAATTTGTCTCCATAATTTTCAATTTCAATGTAATTTCCAAATTGCTCCTCTATATCAGTGTCAAAATTATAAAAATCAGTTTTTTTTATTGCATATCTAAATTTAGCAGATCTAGATGGTGGATTTTCACTTACCTCTTCATCTGTGGGAGTTATTGGTTTTTTTTGAATTAGATTAAATAATGTATCTGCTTGTTTTACAACAGGGCTATATCGTGAAATACTTTTATTTTGGGAAAGACTTTTAAAAAAATATTTTACTATTTTATCCTCTAACGAATGAAATGTAACTACCCCTAAAACACCACCTTTTTTTAAAACTTTAGCGGCATTAATAAGTCCAAAAATTAACTCACTTATTTCTTTATTTACAAATATTCTCAGGGCCTGAAAAACCTTGGTCGCATTATGAACTTTAAAATTTTTTCTTTTTTTTGATTTATCGATAATTTCAACTAAAGATTTAGTATCAATTTTATTTCTTGATCTCTCTTTTATAATATTTCGTGCTATATATTTTGCTTCTTTTTCATCTCCAAAAAATTTAAAAATCTTTTCTAATTCTTTTTCGTCGAGTTTATTGATTACATCTTCTGCTGAATAACTATTCAAACCCATCTGCATATTTAATTTACCGCCATCAGAGAATGACAATCCTTTTTGTGGGTCTTTTATTTGAGTATAAGAATAACCAAGATCAAAAATTACTCCTCTTATATTTTCGTTTTTTAGCTTTAAATTATTTAATTGACTGAATTTGATATTTTTAAAAATAAATCTATCTTCAAAGTTTTGCTTTAATTGATTGGCAATTTTTTCACTCTCTTTATCTCTATCAAGAGCTATTACATTTGTATTTTCAAAATCTAGAATTTTTTTGGAATACCCACCTTGACCAAAAGTACAATCAATAAATGTGCCACCATGTTGAGGGGAAATAACGCTAATAATTTCTTTTAGCAGTACCGGATAATGCTTTTGCATTTTCGGTACTATGGTGGCGTCCATTTATTTCTTGGAAGACCATTAATTTTTTTGTCTTCTTAAGAATGCTGGTATCTCAAGATCATCTTCTTCTTCCTCATGGTCAGAAGATAAAAGTTCATCTGAACTTGAGGTTTCGGTTTCTGAACTGAATAAATCCGGCGAATCAGAATCTACTCCGAACTCTTTAAGATCATTAGAAACGTCTTCATCAACATTATTTTCTTGGGTTTCTTCATGATTAGTTTCCAAAGCCTCTTGTGCAAAAGATTTTTCTATTTCATTAACTGAATTATCTTCAACTATACTTTCACTTTCCATACTAGTGTTTTCAATAACTTCATTGTTCATCATTTGATTATGAGGACTCTCATTTTGTTGCTCTTGGACAATCTCATTTTCAAGCTTTAAAGCATTAGCACCATGTGTAATGGGGTTTGATGATGTTGAATTTGAAAAATTGAAAGATTGAGAAGATCCAATATTTGAAAAATCAGAATAACCAGGGTTACGATTATGAATTCTATGAACCATGTTTACAACAGATTTTGACTCAGGTTGTTGACCGTCTAATGATGTTGCAACAATTGAAACTCTAATTTTTCCATCAAGCTCTGTATCGGTTATAGCGCCAATTATTACCTCTGCCTCTGAGTCTACTTCAGATCTTATTTTATTCACCACTTCATCTACTTCAAAGAGTTTAAGATCTTTACCTCCAGTAATATTAACCAACAATCCTTTAGCACCTTTTAAAGTGTAATCGTCAATTAAAGGGTTGCTTATAGCCATCTCTGCAGCTTGCATTGCTCGATCTTCACCTTCAGCTTCTCCAGTTCCCATCATAGCTTTGCCCATGGCCGCCATAACAGTTTCAACATCTGCAAAATCTAAGTTGATTATTCCAGGTCTTACCATCAAATCTGTAACACTTTGAACACCATGTCTTAAAACATTGTTTGAAAGATTAAAAGACTCTTCAAATGTTGTCTGTTCGTTAGCTATTTTAAATAAGTTTTGGTTTGGAATAACAATTATTGTATCAACATGTTTTCTTAACTCTTCCAAACCTTGTTGTGCTCTTCTCATTCTAGAGGGGCCTTCATATAAAAATGGAAGAGTCACAACACCTACAGTTAAGATATTTAATTCTTTAGCAGCTCTGGCAATCACGTGAGCAGCACCAGTGCCCGTTCCACCACCCATTCCAGCTGCAATAAAAACCATGTTTGCACCTTGAAGTGTATTTACAATTTCATTTAAAGATTCATCAGCAGCTGCTTGACCAATGTCAAGTTTTGCACCAGCTCCTAAACCTTTTGTTAAATTTAAACCAATTTGAATTCTTGTTTTTGCTTTACTGAGCTTCAAATCTTGAGCATCTGTATTAACTGCAATAAATTCTACTCCTTGCATATTGTTTTCAATCATTTCATTAATTGCATTTCCACCTGCTCCGCCTACACCCAATACTAATAATCGTGGTTGTAGCTCTTTTATTTCTGGTGCTTTAAAGTTAATTGTCATCTTTTATCCCCTATTGTTTGTTATGTTGAAGCTCCCATTTAAGATTACCACGATTAATATTTGCTTTTTTTCTCGCTGTTATCTTAAATTTTTTAAATGCTGCTGGTTCCCATATTTGAAATGTTTGGCCTTGACCAACAAACAACATGCTATTTTTTATTTTTGCATGTTTTAATAATTTTGGTGAAAGTAAAATTCTGCCCTCACTGTCGAATTGTAAATTTATACTTTCTGCTAATATTGATGTTGCAAAGTAATCTCTTTTTTCCTCAAAGGGGTTTAAGGAGTCAATTGCTGAAGAAATTTTTTCAATTCTATCTTGAGAACACGCTTCTATTGAGGAGTTATTAAATGATGGATAACAAATAACACCATTGTAACCTAGATTGGATAAATGTGACCTAAAACTAGCAGGCACAGATACTCTCCCTTTTTTGTCTAGTTTGTTTTCGTATGTTGATAAAAACATAAAACATAAATTCCTTTATTCCCATATAAATGGGAATTTATGGGATATTATGGGTTTTACAACTAGACGTCAATACCTATTATTTTAGTACCCTTGTTGTTTTAATTATAAAGAAAATAGACGTTGGTACTTATAAAATGAGAACAAAATAAGAAACTTATAGAGATATTTTTATTTGAAGTGCCAGATAAACTATAAGCCGGGTTCTGTCATTTAAACCTATCATTTGTCTAGGCTTAAGATCGCTCTTAAGCTCAAGCAACTAACCCTGATGACCAGCCAAGGACGGCTTTTAGTTTTTCAACAATGTCATCTCTACTTAGTCTTGCTCCCAGTGGGGTTTTCCAGCGTTCATTGTTACCAATAGAACCGGTGTGCTCTTACCACACCTTTTCACCCTTGCCATGTTATGGCGGTTTATTTTCTGTGGCACTGTCCCTAGGGTTTCCCCCGCCAGGTATTACCTGGCACTGTGTCCTTGTAGAGCCCGGACTTTCCTCTTTAAAATAAATTTAAAGCGATAAGTCATTTATCTGGCGTTATTAATTTAATATTAATTTTTAAAAGTTCAAGAAATTTAAGAGAATTTTTTAACCAAATTATTACTAATAATTAAACATTCTTTATCAATTTTACCATCTACCAATTCTTGTCTAAATCTCATTTGAAAAGCTTTAACGATATAATTGTTATAATTTTTATTTTTTGAATTTCGAGCAACATATCCAATTTTGAATAAATTTTTATGAAATATTTTTTCACTCATTTTATTCAATTTTATGCCTCTATTTTTTTTTAAAATTCTAATAGGTATTGAATACCACAGGCCAATTCTTTTTTTTGCAAGTTCCTTCCATGGAAATTTTTCACCTGGATCTTTCTTCCTATCTGGTGCTATGTCTGAATGTCCTAAAATATTTTTAGATTTAATTTTATATTTTTTTAATAAATATTTGCTTAATTTTATAATAGACTGAATTTGACTCTTAGAAAATTTATTATAATTATAATTATGTCCTGGGTTACTAATTTCAATACCAATAGAGTTTCTATTTAATGATTTATATCTTTTCCATTGGGACTCGCCAGCATGCCATGCAATGTATAAATCAGGCACCATAATTAACGTTTCACCTTTTTTTTTTATGAAATAGTGACAACTAACACTAGATCTGTAATTCGTTAATTTTTTAATCGCATCAGACTCCTTCTTCATACCTGTGTAATGAAAAATCAAAAATTTTATTTGACTAGTTTTTCTTTTTAATGGATTAAAATTTGGTGAATAGTTAGAGAGTATTTTTAAAGTCATTTTAGTTGTATTATTAGATTAATTTAAGCCATATTTAAGTCATTTTTACCACTAAATCTTGATTTACTTTAGATACATAAACATTATATAATTGAAAAAATGCTTAGAACTTTTAAAATTATTTTTATATTCTTTTTCCTAACCGCAAATTCTATTGCAGGGTCTGATGGGGAATTAGATTTAACAAAAAAAAGTGATACTACTAAAGATTGCTTTGAACCCTTAAACAGAGCAACATTCGCATTAAACCAAGGTCTAGATAAAGCTATCCTTAAACCAGTTGCTAAAGGATATAGAGCTCTTCCAGCACCAGTAAAAAAAGGAACAGGTAACGTTTTAAGTAATCTCTCAACCTTAATAACTATTCCGAACAACGTGCTGCAAGGTGACCTTAAGTTAGCTGGAATTAACACGGGTAGGCTTGTAGTAAATACAACAATTGGGATTCTGGGTATATTTGATGTAGCTTCTGAAATGGGTTTTCCTAAATATGTAAAAGAGGATTATGGACAAACACTAGGAACCTGGGGAGTTGGTCCAGGTTGCTATGTAGTTTTACCAGTTTTAGGTCCATCAACAATTAGAGATACCGCAGGCATGTTTGTTAATGTAATGGGTGGTGATCCTTATTACAATATTTCAGCAAATGGTAATAATGAATATTTAGATGGAGAATTATTTGCAGCTACAAAAATATTATCAGGTGTTGAATTCA
>CACJSX010000017.1 GCA_902596185.1 uncultured Pelagibacteraceae bacterium | reverse complement strand
CCTGCACCTTTTTGGGTTTCTTATCCTGATATGGTTTTATTAGCTGGTGGAAAACCAAAGATAGTTAAGTGCACAGAAGAAGAAGGATTTAAACTTACTGCAAGTAAATTAAAAAAAGCAATCACAAAAAAAACTAAATGGGTGATTTTAAATTCACCCTCTAATCCAACAGGAGCTGGTTACTCAAAAAAGGAAATTGAAGATTTGGCAAGAGTTTTAATTAGAAATAAAAAAGTACATATTTTAAGTGATGATATTTATGAACACATTCGATATGACAATTTTAATTTTTATACAATTGCTCAAAATTCTAAGCTAAAAGATAGAACTTTGACAATGAATGGGGTTAGTAAATCTTATGCAATGACAGGTTGGAGAATAGGATATGCCGCTGGACCAAAAGATATTATTAAAGCAATTGGTAAAATCCAGTCTCAATCAACCTCAAATCCATCATCAATTAGCCAAGCAGCGGCTGTTGAAGCTTTAAATGGTAATCAAGGCTTTATTAAAAAAAGATCAAAAGCTTTTAAAGAAAGAAGAGATTTTGTTGTCAAAAGTTTGAATGCTATTAAAGGTATTAATTGTTTAACTCCTAATGGAGCATTTTATGTATTTCCAAGTTGCAGAGGTTTATTAAATAAAAAAACAAAAATTAAAACAGATACTGAGTTTGTGCAAAAATTACTTGAAAAATCAAATGTGGCAGTAGTTCAAGGTTCTGCATTTGGCTTAGATGGATACTTTAGAATTTCATATGCGACCTCAATGAAAAACTTAAAAAAAGCCATGGAAAGAATTAAGTTTTTTTGTGAGAGTTTATCTTAAATTTTAGTGAGATAAAAACTTTTCAGCCTCTAATGCTGCCATACAACCCATTCCTGCAGCAGTTACGGCTTGTCTAAAAGTTTTGTCTTTAACATCTCCGGCAGCATAAACACCTGGAATATTTGTTTCTGTAGAATCTGGTTTAGTAATCAAATAACCTTCAGTGTCCATTTCTAATTGATTCTTAAAAAGTTTCGTTGCAGGATCGTGACCAATTGCAATGAAAACACCATCTAATTTTAGTTCCTCTACATTATTTGTTTTTACATTTTTAATTTTAATACCTTTAACGTTTTTAGGTTCATTATCTCCCAATACGTCTTCAACAACAGAGTCCCAAATAATTTCAATTTTTTTATTTTCCATTAATTTTTTTTGAAGCATTTTTTCAGCTCTTAAGCTATCTCTTCTGTGTATTAATTTTACTTTTGAAGCAAACTTTGTAAGAAACATTGCTTCTTCAACAGCTGCATTACCTCCACCAACTACAGCAACTTCTTTATCTTTAAAGAAAAAACCATCACATGTAGCACAGGCTGAGACTCCAAAGCCTCTAAATTCTTGTTCTGATTTAATATTTAGCCATCTTGCTTGAGCTCCAGTAGAAATAATAATGCTATCAGCAGTATATTTCTGACCACTATCACCAATTGCTTCGAATGGAGAACTTTTTAAATTTACAGTTCCAATGTGGTCTTCAATCATTTCAGTACCAACAGCTTTTGCCTGTTCTTTCATTTGATCCATTAGCCAGGGTCCTTGAATAACTTCAGAAAAACCTGGATAATTTTCAACATCAGTTGTAGTTGTTAATTGTCCTCCTGGCTCAGATCCATAAACCAAAATAGGATTTAACATTGCTCGAGCAGCATAAACAGCAGCGGTGTATCCAGCTGGACCGGATCCAATTATTAACACTTTTGTGTGTTTAGTTGGATTTTGACTCATATGAAAGCTATATAGTGATTAATGACTAAATTAAAAGGCATATTATTAACCCAAGGAATGCATGGCATGATTAGCCAGGTTGAAGGTTTAGCTAAAGCTTTAGATTTAGATTTTACACACCATACAGTTGAACTAAATAGTTTTTGGAAAGTTTTACCTCCTAATTTAACCCCCATTTCTCAAAACGTTTATAAAAAAATTAATCAAAATGAGTTTGATGTCATAATTTCTTGTGGTCGTAAAAGCGTTATTCCATCAATTCACCTAAAAAAAACAGCTAATAAAAAAGTTTTTAATATTCATATTCAAGATCCAAAAGTAAATCTAAAACACTTTGATTTTATAGTTGCTCCAGAACATGACAATTTAGATGGTCAAAATGTTATAAATACTAAAGGAGCTATTCATTACCTTACTGAGAATGAAATAAGTGAAAATAAAGATTATCTAAAACAATTTATCAAAAATGATGGTAGAAATATTTGGACGTTAATATTGGGTGGACCAACTAAATATTATGATTATTCAACTAAGAATATGAAACATATTTTTACCAGTCTATATAAATTGTTAAAAAAGCATGACTTTCAATTAGTTGTAATACCGTCAATGAGAACACCAATAAATACTATTCATTATGCGAAAGAATTTTTTGGGGATAATCATACTATTATAATGGATGTTGATAAAAAAGCATATTTATCAGCTCTAGCAATTGCTAAAAATATTATAGTTACATGTGATTCAAGTTCAATGATTTCAGAAGCAGCCTTAACTGGTAAACCAATTTATATAGCTGGTATTTTGCCTAAAAGAAATGACAAAAGGTTTCAAAAATTTAGAAACTTATTTAGAGAATTAAATATTACTAGAAATTTAGGTGAAGAAGTTGAAGATTGGAACTACCAAAAACTTGATGAAACGCATAGAGTAGCAGATATTATTAAACAAAAAATTAATTCTTGATGTCATTTTTAAATTCAATTCAATCTAAATCAAAAAAACATGAATTCCCTTTTGATCATTGGGAATATAGTGATGCACTCACACAAGAAGCGATAGAAGAAATAGTTAATGCTGATATTCCTGATGTTAGTAAGCATAATCTTAGCTACGATGGTACCAGAGCAATTGATGGTGGTGCAGCTGAATTTAGAGAGGGAATAGCGTCTGGTGGTGAGGCAATAAAATTCAGGTGTTTTGTGTCAAAAGAAAATGAAAAACAATTTCCAAACCTAGTTAAATTTATTAACGAATTAAGATCTAAAGAGGTCTATCAAACTATTTCAAAAATGATTAATAAAGATTTAGCCAATTCATATGTAAGAGTGGAAGTTATTTGTGATAGAGAGGGTTTTTGGTTAAAGCCTCATTGCGATATAAAAGAAAAACTAATGTCAGGATTAATATTTGTTAATAATGCCAATGAATCTGAAGATCTTGGAACAGATTTTTATAATGAAAAGTTAGAAAAAGTTAAAACAGTTCCTTACAAAAATAACTATGGTTACATGTTTACAAGTGGACCAAACACCTGGCATGGGATGGAGAAGAAAAAAATAGTTAAAGAAAGACGATGTATTCAAGTTAATTATGTAACTTTCGAAACTGATTGGAAAGTAAATCCTTAAACGTCTTGTAGAGAAGTCACCTCTAGTTTTTTTGTTTTTAAAGATCTAATAGCTTCCAAACAAGCTTGAGCTGTAGACATATTTGTACAATAAGGAACTTTATTTTTTAGTGCCGCTCTTCTTATAGCGATAGCATCACTTACTCTATATTCTCTTTTTCCACCCCCAGTATTTATCACTAATGCAATTTTTCTAGAGTCTAAGATGTCAACAATATGAGGAGATCCAGTGCTTACTTTGTTTATAATTTTGCATTTCATTCTATGTTTACGAATATATTCCGCAGTTCCTCTAGTTGCACACAATGTAAACTTAAGTTTAAGAAGTTCTTTAGCTAAATCTATTCCTTCATCTTTGTGACTATCTTTAAGAGATATAAAAGCTAACCCTTGTTTTGGCAATGAGTTGGCTGCTGCGATCTGACTTTTGGCAAAAGCCATTCCAAAGTTTTTATCAAAACCCATAACCTCACCAGTTGATTTCATTTCAGGCCCCAATAATAAGTCACTATTTGGAAATTTATTAAATGGGAATACAGCTTCTTTAACTGCATACATACCTTTAGATTTATCCTTTAAATTAAACTTGGATAACTTTTCACCAGCCATTACTCTTGATGCAATTTTAGCTAGGGGCAATCCTTTTGCTTTTGAAACAAAAGGCACTGTTCGACTAGCTCTTGGATTAACTTCGATAACATAAATTTCATCTTTTTTAATTGCAAACTGTATATTCATGAAACCTTTAACATTTAAAGCTATCGCTAATTTTTTTGTTTGATTTTCTATTTGCTTAAGAAGGTATGGTTTAATAGATACAGGGGGCAGGCTACACGCCGAGTCCCCTGAATGAATTCCAGCTTCTTCGATATGTTGCATAATGCCTGCAACGTGAACCTGTTTTCCATCTGATATGGCATCCACATCTACTTCCATTGCATGATCGATAAATTTATCAATCAAAATTGGATTTTCTTCTGCAGCTTTAAAAGCTTCTTCAACAAATTTTTTAAGCTGATTTTTTTCATGAACAATTTCCATTGCTCTTCCACCCAAAACATACGAAGGTCTTACCATTAATGGTAAGCCTATTTTATCTGCAATTTTTATTGCTTGATTAAATGTCTTTGCAATTCCACTCTCTGCCTGCTTAAGTTTTAATTTATTTAATAAACTTCTAAATCGATCTCTATCTTCTGCTAAATCGATAGAAGTATATTGAGTTCCTAAAATTGGAAGCTTGTTATCGTGTAAAAATTTAGCAAGTTTAATTGGAGTTTGCCCACCAAACTGAGCTATCACGCCTATCAGATTTCCTTTTTCTTGTTCTTTTTTAATTATGTTAAAAACGTATTCTTCTTTTAAAGGTTCAAAGTATAATCGATCACTCGTATCATAGTCTGTTGATACTGTTTCAGGGTTACAATTAACCATTATAGTCTCAAAACCCGCTTCTTTTAATGAAAAACTAGCCTGACAACAGCAATAATCAAACTCAATTCCTTGACCAATTCTGTTTGGTCCTCCTCCAAGAATAATTATTTTTTTCTTATTGGATGGATCAGCTTCACATTCTGAATTAATTGAAAAATTTCTTTGATATGTTGAGTACATATAAGGTGTAAAAGATTTGAATTCAGCGGCACAAGTGTCTACTTTTTTATAAACTGGAAGTATTTTAAGCGCAGATCTTTTTCTTCTAACAACGTCTTCTGAAGTTTTAGTTAATTCTGAAAGTTTTTTATCTGAAAACCCTATTGATTTTATTCTATTGAATTCTACAAAATCTTTAGGAAGTCCCTTGTTTTTAATCTGTGTTTCGCAATCAATTATTTCTTTAATTTGTTCTAAAAACCAAGGATCAATTTTGGATAAATTATATATTTTCTTTAATTCAATTTTTTTTCTAATTGCTTCAGCAACTAGTAATATCTTATTTGGAATAGTTTCTTTAAGCTTCTTTTCAATTTGTTTTTTATTTAAATCAAAAACTCTGTCTAAACCTGAAAAACCTGTTTCAAGAGATACTAAAGCCTTTTGAAGAGATTCTTTAAAGTTTCTTCCTATTGCCATTGCCTCACCTACTGATTTCATAGATGTTCCTAAAGTTGCAGGAGAAGTTGAAAATTTTTCAAATGTAAATCTTGGAATTTTAGTTACAACATAGTCAATACTTGGTTCAAATGATGCAGGAGTAACTTTAGTTATTTCATTTTTTAATTCATCTAGAGTATAACCAACCGCTAACTTTGCAGCCACTTTTGCAATAGGAAACCCAGTTGCTTTTGATGCAAGTGCTGATGATCTTGATACACGTGGATTCATTTCAATGACAACCATTCGACCATTTTTAGGATTGATAGCAAATTGAACATTTGATCCTCCAGTTTCAACTCCAATTTTTCTTAAACACGCAATAGAAGCATTTCTCATTACTTGGTATTCTTTATCTGTTAAAGTAAGAGCAGGCGCAATTGTTACCGAGTCACCCGTATGAATTCCCATTGGATCTATATTTTCAATTGAGCAAATAATTATACAATTATCTTTCTTATCTCTTACCACCTCCATCTCAAATTCTTTCCAACCTTCCAAACATTCCTCTACAAGAACTTGGCTAACAGGAGACTCATGCAATCCATTTTTAACAATCTTAAAATAATCTTTTTTAGTTTTGGCTATTCCTCCACCAAGCCCACCAAGTGTAAAAGCAGGTCTTATAATTGCAGGTAAACCAATTTTTTTTAATACTTTTGATGCTTGATTATTATTATTTACGATTTCTGATTTTGGTAAATCTAAACCGATATCTATCATATTTTTTCTAAATTTCTTTCTATCCTCGGCATTAGAAATCGCTTTAGAATTTGCTCCTATCAACTCAATTTTGTATTTTTTTAGAATTCCTTTTTTCTCTGCTTCCATTGCAAGGTTAAGTGCAGTTTGCCCCCCCATTGTTGGAAGAATTGCATCGGGTTTTTCTTTCTTTAGAATTTTTTCTAATACCTCTAGTGTGATGGGTTCAATATAAGTTTTATCCGCAACATCTGGATCAGTCATAATTGTTGCAGGATTTGAATTTATTAAGACTACTTTATAACCCTCATCTTTAAGAGCTTTACATGCTTGTGTTCCTGAATAATCAAATTCACATGCTTGCCCTATAATTATTGGACCAGCGCCTACGACTAAAATTTTTTTAATATCTTTTCTTTTTGGCATTTTTTTTCATGTTGTTAATAAATTCTTGAAACAAATAAACACTATCTTGGGGTCCAGGATTAGATTCTGGATGATACTGAACTGAAAATATTGGTTTATTTTTAAGCTTTATTCCTTCAATAGTATTATCAAAAAGAGATTTATGAGTTACTTCAATTTTTTTTGGTAAAGTTTCTTCAACTACTACAAACCCATGATTTTGACTGGTAATTTCAACTTTGTCATGAACTAAATTTTTAACAGGATGGTTTGCACCTCTATGTCCTAACTTCATTTTTTTTGTTTTGCCACCTAAAGCTAATGCCAAAATCTGATGACCTAAACAAATACCAAATATAGGTAAATTATTTTTTATAAGTTCATTAATTATAGCTATAGAATATTTTCCAGTTGCAGCTGGGTCTCCTGGTCCATTGGATAAAAAAATTCCATTTGGTTTCAAACCTAGTATTTTTTGAGCATTTGTTTTGCAAGAAACAACAGTAACCTTGCAGTTGAAGTCGGAGAAATATCTTAATATATTTTTTTTTATGCCATAATCAACCGCAACTACATGAAATAAATTTTTATTATTCTTTTTATATCCTGTATCTTTTTTCCAGGTTTGAAGACCTCTCCAAGTATAATTTTTCTTAGTTGAAACTACTTGTGCAAGATCTAAATTTTTTAATCCGCTCCATTTAATTGTGTTATTAGTTAGTTTACTAATATTAAACTTTCCATTTTTTGAATAAGATATTGTTCCCTTAGGTGCCCCTTTATCTCTTATAAAGTTTGTAAGGCTTCTAGTGTCTAAGCCAGTAATTCCAACAATTTTATTTTTCTTTAGCCAAGCATCTAAATGTAAAAAAGATCTATAGTTTGAGGGTGACGTTATTTCTGAGTTAATTATTACTCCTTTTGCCCATATTTTATCAGACTCATGATCTTCTTTATTGGTCCCAACATTTCCTATATGAGGAAAGGTAAAGTTGATAATTTGACCCGCATATGAAGGATCAGAAATGATTTCCTGATATCCTGTTAACGATGTATTAAAACAAACTTCGCCTGTAGCCTCTCCTGGGTATCCAATTCCAATTCCTTTAAATACCTTTTTATTCTCAAGAACTAAAACGCCTGTATTGATTTGTGATTTTGTATTTGAGTTAGTTTTTTTTGCTTTTTTCTTCAATTACAACTCATGAGTTAAAGGTTAATACAATAATTGCTTTATTATCGCAACAGAGATGTAATATAAAAATGTAAAAAAACAATTTTTCTTTTGAAGAATTTTTTCTTTAAAGTAGATTAAAAAATTATGTCATTAAAACAGACTATCGAAAACGAATATAAAAATGCTCTAAAATCTAAAGATAAAAATAAAATATCAACCTATAGGTTAATATTGTCTTCTATAAAGGATTTGGACATTGTTAACAGATCGGGCCCCAATAAAAAGGAGACTGATGATGAGGATATCAAGAAACTTTTGAAAAAAATGGTTAAGCAACGGGCCGAATCGATCGATATATATAAAAAAAATAACAGAACAGATCTTTTAGAGGTTGAGCAAAATGAATACGATATTTTAACAAGTTTCTTGCCAAAGCAGCTTAGTGAAGACGAGACTAAAAAAATTTGTACAGAAGTTATTTCGAAAATTGGAGCAAATTCATTAAAAGATATGGGAAAGGTTATGGGCGAACTCAAAAAAACTCACGCAGATGAAATTGATTTTTCCAAAGCAGGATTAATGATCAAAGAATTGTTGAACAAATAATGAAATACCCAAAAGAATACATTGATGAAATTAAAAATAGGTTGAAAGTTTCAACGGTAGTATCAAAAACTGTTTCCTTAAAAAAACGAGGTAAAGAATTTGTGGGTTTATCACCTTTTAAAAATGAAAAAACACCTTCATTTACTGTTAATGATGAAAAAGAATTTTATCATTGTTTTGCAACTTCTGAACATGGAAATATTTTTGATTTTGTAGTGAAAACTCAAAATTTAAAGTTTGGTGAGGCAGTTAAATACCTAGCTCAATTAGCGGGGATGCAGCCATATATGTTTTCAAAACAAGATGAAGAAAGAGAAAAAAAGTGGAATGAGTATAAATCTATTTTTAGTGATTACGTAGACTATTACCATAATGAACTTTTAAAAAATGAAAATAATTCAATTGCTAGAGATTATTTAAAAAATAGATCACTAAGTAAAGATGAAGTAAAAAAATTTAAAATAGGATACATAGAAAAAAATCCAAATTTTTTTGAAAAATTAAAAAAAGATTATAGTGAGCAAACTTTAGTAGAAACTGGTTTATTTTATTTAGATGAGAAAAAAAAAATTTATTTAGAAAGATTTAGAGGTCGATTAATATTTCCAATCAATAATATTTCAGGTCAACCAATTGCTTTAGGAGGGAGAATAATAGAAAAATTAGATTATTTAGCTAAATATATAAATTCACCTGAGACAAATTTTTTTAAAAAGGGATCAAATTTATATAATTTAGATTTAGCAAGAAAACTTTCAAATAAAATTGATCATATTTATCTAGTTGAAGGATACATGGATGTTATAGGTCTGAGCAAAAATGGAATTGATAACGTGGTCGCAAATCTTGGTACGTCTCTAACTGATAAACAGATTTTAACTTTAAATCAATTTTTCGATGATATCATAATATGTTTTGATGGTGACGAAAGTGGATATAAGGCTGCTGTTAGAGCAGCAGAAAACTCAATAAAGGAACTTAAACCAGAGAAACAAATTTCTTTTTTATTTTTACCAGATAAAGAAGATCCTGATAGCTATGTGAATAAAAATGGTAAAGCTAATTTTATAGATTTTACAAAGCAGAGTAAATTATCAATTCATCAATTTATTTTTAGTCATTATAAAAAACAAACTAAAAATAATCCTTCATCGATGGCTATTTTTGAGAAGAAACTTAGAGCAATTGCAAATACAATTAAAGATGATTTTATAAAAAAATATGTTTTAGAATATTTTTTAGAAAAAATTTCTGAACTAACACCACATTCCAATCAAAATAATAAAAGATTTTATCCAAAAAAAACAAAATCTTTAGAGAGTACAAAAAAATATTTTAAAGAAAGTCAGTCTTTGACTGGAGTTGAATTAAAAGAGTTTTCTTTATTATATTTGGTCATAAATAAATTAGATTTGTTGCAAGCAAATATTCATTTGATTGAAAATATTAAATTATTTACTGAGTTAAATAAAAAAATATTTGAAATGATTATTGAAAAATTGAAATCTGGTTCGCAAATCACAACTCAAGATCTTGACTTAGATGTTCAATTAATAGAAAAAATAAACAAATTTGCTCCAATCAAACATATCTTAAAAAATCAATCTGATGACGATCAAAAAATAATTGAATTACTAGAGGACATATCTAGAGATTTAATGAATTATGATCTTGAGTTTAGAATTCAAGAGTTAGAATCGAAGTTTTCAATTGATATGAGTGAGAGCACATTTAATGAGCTAAAAGAGCTTAAAAAAAAGCAGAATCTCAATTAATCGGCTAAAATTAATAATGGATTTTTATATAATTGAGATTATATAAGACCTTTCAGTTTACATTATATTGTTGTGGAAAGAATAATTACGAAATCATTTGCTAGGTTAATGGGTCGGGGAACCCATAGAGGTTTCATAACTTATGAAGAGCTGAGTAAATCTTTAGGAAAAAGAAATTTGTCTGATGAAAATTTAGCTCAAGCATTCATTCATATTTTAGACGAAAGTATAAGTTTAGTAGAAAAAAAATCAGATTTTAAAGTCTTAAGAAAAAAAGAGAGTGCCTCTAAAGAAGAGGGTAAAACTATAGAAAAAAGTGATGACCCAATAAGAATGTATTTGAGAGAGATGGGTGGTGTTGAATTGCTTTCAAGAGAAGGGGAAATAGCAATTGCAAAAAGAATAGAAGCAGGAAAAGATGTAATGTTAATTGCTTTATCTCAAAGTCCTATTACGGCCCAACAATTTTTTGAATGGAATGAAAAACTTCAAAAGGATGAGATATTGGTTAGGGAAATAATTGATATAGATACAAATTATATGGAAGATGAAAGCACAGGACCAAGTGCAAAACAAAAAAATGCAGGAGAGACTGATAAAGATGAAAGTTCTGTCGATAATGATGAAGATGATTTTAATCCTACTCTTGCAGCTATGGAAACTGAGATAAAACCGAAAGTATTAAAAACTGTTAATACACTTACTAAAGAATATAATAAATTAATTAAATATCAGAAAGAGAAGCTAGATTGTACTTTGAATTCAACAAATTTTTCTTTATCGAAAGAAAAAAACTACGATAAAATTATTAGTGACATTTTAAAAAATATCAAATCTCTTCAATTATCTCCATCTGTGTTAGAGGATCTTGTGCAAAAACATTATACTGAAAATAAAAAAATAATATCATTAGAAGGTAATCTTTTAAGACTGGCTATGGACCATAATATTTCTAGAAATGAATTTATTAAATTTTATATCGGAAATGAGATAAATCCGAATCTTAAGAAATTTTTAGATACTAACCTAATTTGGAAAAAATTTTTTAATAAAAATAAAGATGAATTTAAAAATATAAGAGAACGTTTAATAGAAATAAGTCGCAAACTTGGAATTTCTGTTACTGATTTTAAAAAATTAGTTAGTAGAGTTCAAAAAGGTGAAAAAGAATCTAGAATTGCAAAAAAAGAAATGGTTGAAGCTAATTTAAGATTAGTGATTTCGATAGCAAAAAAATACACTAATAGAGGTCTTCAATTCTTAGATTTAATTCAAGAGGGAAATATTGGATTAATGAAAGCGGTTGATAAATTTGAATATAGAAGAGGTTACAAGTTTTCGACATATGCAACCTGGTGGATAAGACAAGCCATAACAAGATCAATAGCCGACCAAGCAAGAACAATCAGAATCCCTGTGCACATGATCGAAACAATAAATAAAATAGTAAGAACTCAAAGATTGATTTTGAGTGAGTTTGGTAGAGAAGCTACACCAGAAGAGCTAGCCAAAAAACTAAGAATGCCTCTAGACAAAGTTAGAAAAGTTTTAAAAATTTCTAAAGAGCCTGTGTCATTAGAAAAACCAGTTGGAGATGAGGAAGATAGTAGCTTAGGTGATTTTATAGAAGATACAAAAGCATTAGCGCCACTAGAACAAGCTATAAAGTCAAACCTTGGTGAAGCCACGACAAAAATTTTGTCAACTCTTACACCAAGAGAAGAAAGAGTTTTAAGGATGAGATTTGGTGTAGGGATGAATACAGATCATACTTTAGAAGAAGTTGGATTACAGTTTTCAGTTACTAGAGAAAGAATTAGGCAAATTGAAGCTAAAGCACTCAGAAAATTAAAGCATCCTAGCAGATCAAAGCAGTTAAAAAGTTTCTTAGAAAGTTAATATGGGCCGTTAGCTCAATAGTAGAGTACTGCATTGACATTGCAGGGGTAGTTGGAGCGTAACCAACACGGCCCACCATGTTAATTTAATAATATTTTTATTCAAATTTATTTACCAACTATTTACCAACAAATGCAATTACAAAAGGAAACAAATGGAAACAAAATATAAACATTGGCGCTTGATAAACTTTTTTAATGTTATAAAACCTTGATTTAAGAAGGGCCTGTAGCTCAGTTGGTTAGAGCAGTACACTCATAATGTATTGGTCCCAGGTTCGAGTCCTGGCGGGCCCACCACTAAAATTTTGAAAAACTAGTTATTAGAAAATTCCTCTAAGGTTTTAAAAAGAACATTTATATTTCCATCATTAGAATTTAATATTGATGAAAATTCCTCTTTTTGAGTTCTAGCCAAACTAAGTCCTTCAATAATTAAATCTCTTATTAGAGGGTTATCTGGATCTTTCGTATAAACTCTCCAATCAATTTTTATTTCTGGCCTATTATCAGTGGCAACTAAAATACTATTTACTATAGTATAATTATTATTTAAGATTTGCTTATTTTTAACTTCAATTTCTGGATTTGTATATTCAGCTAATCTACTTGAAAAACTTTTTAAAAAATAACTTTCAAATAAATTATGATAGGTTTTCTTTTGCTCATTATCGAGACTTTTTCTTACTGAACCTAAAGAGTAAAACCCAACACCTTTTATATCCACTGTCTCTTTTGCAATTATTTTAAGTTGATTTATTTTTTCTTCTTTAGAGATGTTTTCAGATAATATTTGAGAAGCTCTGTTAACTGTAGATTGAACAAAAACATCGGGAGAAATAGAGTGTGCAAGGTTATAATTTGATAGAATTATATAAAATAGTGCAAAAATA
>CACJSX010000016.1 GCA_902596185.1 uncultured Pelagibacteraceae bacterium | reverse complement strand
CAGTAAAGTTATTATATTCATTTTCAACATCAGGGCCTTCCTCAACACTAAATCCTATTTCAGAGAAAATGCATGAAATTTCATCAATAGTTTGTGATACTGGATGAACTTTTCCTCTAACGAATGGTCTTTCAGGTAAAGTTATATCAACTTTTTCCTTTTCTAATTTTTCGGTTATTTTTTTTCCTTCTATCTCACTAATTTTAGAAGTTATTAGATTTTGAAGTTCGTCTTTAGCTTGATTTAAATCTGATGCAAATTTTTTTCTATCAATCTCTGGAATTGATCCTATTGTTTTAAATTTTGACGAAATTAAACCATTTTTACCAAAGAGCTCGGTTTTGATTTCATTTATTTGATCAATGCTTAAATCATTTTTAAGCTTTGATATAAACTGATCTCTAATATTTTTTATCTCTGACATATTAGTAGATTATTTCCTTAAGAAATAAAAACAATAGTGAAGATTAATTTAAAGCTGATTGAGCTTTTTGTACAATTGTTTTGAATGCTTTTGGGCTATCGTAGGCAATTTCAGCAAGAATTTTTCTATCTATTGCAATACCACATTTATTTAATCCATTGATAAATTTTGAATAAGTTAAGCCCTCGGCTCTTACTCCAGCATTGATTCTCTGTATCCACAATGATTTAAAATCTCTTTTTTTATTTCTTCTGTCTCTGTAAGCGTATTGCATGGATTTTTCCATGGCTTGCTTAGCAACTCTAATAGTATTTTTTCTTCTACCCCATTGACCTTTTACAGCTTTTAAAACTTTTTTATGTTTAGCTTTACTAGTTACACCTCTTTTAACTCTTGCCATTATTAACCTCTTAAACTGTAAGGCATGTATGACTTAACAATTTTTCCATCTTGTTTAGACAATGTTGTAGTGCCTCTCAGTTTTCTTATTTGTGAATTCGTTCTTTTAATCATGCCATGTCTTTTACCTGCTTGAGCAGAAATAACTTTACCCTTAGCTGATATTTTAAATCTTTTTTTTGCTGAGCTTTTTGTTTTAAGTTTTGGCATAATTCTGCGGACTTATACAAAGAAAGATATAATTTTACAACCTCTATTAAGGCTTATAAAGGCTGAATTACCATTATCATTTGCTTCCCATCAAACTTGGGATGCAATTCTACCTTACCGATATCCTTCATATCTTCTTTAATTTTGCCCATTAGTTCATTTCCTAGATGAGAATGCTGAAGCTCTCTGCCTTTAAATCTTATAGTGAATTTGACCTTATCTCCTTTAGCTATAAATTTTTTAGCATTTTTGACTTTAAACTCATAATCATGAGTTTCCGTAACAGGTCGCATTTTAATTTCTTTTAAAGAAACAATTTTTTGTTTTTTCTTTGCAAGATTTGCTTTTTTTTGAGCATCATACTTATATTTACCCATATCCATTATTTTACATACTGGAGGATTTGCATTCGGTGCTATTTCAATTAAATCTAAACCTTGATTTTTTGCCATAGAAATAGCTTCATTGGTATTCATCACTCCAAGATTTTCTCCATCACTTGCTATAACCTGCACATCAGGAGAAGAAATTCTATTGTTAGATCTTGGACCTCTATCCTTAGTTCTTCTTTGAAAATAATTTTGTTTGAAATCTGCCACTTAGATTGATGATGCTTTATTTAAAGCGGAGAATGTTTTTAAGAATTTATCTATATCCATATTTTCTTGTTTATTAGAGTCTAATCTTCTAATCGTTACTGAATTGGAGTCAACTTCTTTTTTACCACAAATTAACAAAAGCGGTATTTTTTCTAAAGAATGATCTCTTATTTTATAATTTAAATTATTATTTTTTAAGTCTACTGCAGAACTAATACCTGCATTTTTAATTTTTTTAGATACTTCAACTGCGTAATCATTAAATTCCTCTGAGATAGGTATAACCATTGTCTGCAAAGGAGATAGCCAGAAAGGAAACTTGCCTGCGTAATTTTCAATTAGAATTCCAACAAATCTTTCTAAAGAACCAAATAACGCTCTATGCAACATAACAGGAACCTTTTTTGTTCCATCTTTATCAACATATGATGCATCTAATCTTCCAGGTAAGTTTAAATCAACTTGTAAAGTTCCACATTGCCAATCTCTACCGATTGCATCTCTTAAAACAAATTCAATTTTTGGACCATAAAATGCTCCCTCACCCTTATTAATACTATATTCCAACTTGGAAGCTTTAACCGCTTCAAGCAAAGAGGCCTCTGCTTTATCCCAAATTTCATCATCCCCAACTCTTACTTCAGGTCTATCTGCATATTTAAGAATTACATTTTTGAAGCCTAAGTCTTTATAAATATCTAGAATTAAATTAGTTACCTCTAAACATTCACTAGTAATTTGATCTTCAGAACAAAATATATGAGCATCATCTTGAGTAAAAGCTCTTACCCTTAATAATCCATGTAGAGCTCCAGATGGTTCATACCGATGTACTTTTCCGAATTCTGCAATACGCAAAGGAAGATCTCTATAACTTTTTAAACCTTGATTAAATACCTGAATATGCCCAGGACAATTCATAGGTTTAATTGCAAATACTTTTTCATCTGGTGTTTCTGAGGTGTACATATTTTCTCCATATTTTTCCCAATGCCCAGATTTTTCCCATAGTTGTCTATCTAACATTTCTGGTGTGTTTACTTCTTTATAACCAGCAGCGTCTTGTCGACTTCTCATATAGTTAATTAATTTCTGAAATAGGGCCCATCCTTTTTCATGCCAAAAGACTGATCCAGGACTTTCTTCTCTAAAATGAAACAGGTCCATTTCTTTTCCAAGTTTTCTATGATCTCTTTTTTCAGCTTCTTCGATTCTTTTTAAATATTCATCTAAATCTTTTTGAGTTGCCCAGCTCGTTCCATATATTCGTTGTAACATTTCATTATTTGAATCTCCTCTCCAATATGCTCCTGACACTTTCATAAGTTTAAAATATTTTCCAATTTTACCTGTTGAAGAGAGATGTGGACCTCTACATAAATCATGCCATTCCCCATGAAAATAAATTGATACATCTTCGTTTTCAGGTATCGCTTCGATCAGCTCAGCTTTATAAATTTCTCCTTTTTTTTTAAAATGGCTTATTGCTTTATTTCTATCCCAAACTTCTCTTTTTGTTATTTCGTTCCTATCAACAATCTCTTTCATTTTATTCTCAATTTTAACCAGATCATCCTCTGTAAATGGTTCTTTTCTGGCAAAGTCGTAATAGAAACCATTTTCAATCACTGGCCCAATTGTAACTTGAGTGCCAGGAAATAATTCTTGAACAGCCATAGCTAAAATATGAGCTGTGTCGTGTCTTATAGTTTCTAAACCTTCTGGATTTTTTGAAGTAAAAATTTTTATAGAACAATCGTTGTCAATTAAATGATCAAGGTCTCTAAGTTTACCGTTAACACTCATAACCATGGCTTGTTTAGCTAATGATTTGCTAATTTTTTCAGCTACTTCAATTCCAGTAACTTTATTAGGAAAATCAATATTGTTTCCGTCAGGTAATGTAATTTTAGGCATTTAATTTAATAATCTCTTATACTCTGAATAAGTAGAAAAGCACATTTTTTCAACATTAAATTTTTGGACAATGTTTTTTCTTCCCTCTATACCAATTGATTTTAATAGTGTTTCATCCATGTTAAGAGTTCTTAATATTTTATTACTTAATGATTTAGCATCTCCTGCTTCATATAAAAAACCTGTTTTTTCATCTATAATTGTTTCATTCGAACCACCAATATTACTTGCAACAATTGGCGTCTCCATTGATTGTGCTTCAACAGCAACTCTTCCAAAAGCTTCCGGTTCTGTTGAGGCAGACACTACAATATCTGACACCTTATAAGCCAAAGCCATATCCTTACAGTGGTCTATGAATCTTATTTGGTTTGTTAACCTGTGTTGTTCTGAAAGTCTTAATAATTTTTTTTTATATAAATCTCTACCTTGGTCACTGCCTAGAATGACAGCATAGAACGCTTCATAACCCAGCTCTATATTCACTAAATTAATTGCTTCAATAAAAACTTCTTGTCCTTTCCAAGATGTTAATCTACCAGGTAAAAGTATAATTTTTTTATCTTTCTCAATATTCCATTTAATTAATAATTTTTTTTCATCAGACTCAAATTTTGTTGTAGGATCAAAATAATCAACATTAATTCCCCTGAAAATAACCATTAATTTTTTTTTATCATTTAGATATTTTGAATAATTTTCCTTAATATGTGAAAATATAAAATTTGATCCTGCAATGATAAGATCAGACCTTATCATAATCGAATTATAAATTTTTTTTAAATTATTTTTGAAATTATATGTGCCATGAAATGTTGTTACAAATTTTCTACCCGTCAATTTCGTTGCAAACAAACATGACCAAGCTGGAGCTCTACTTCTTGCATGAACTATTGAGATATTATTAATCAAAATTATACCAATTAAAATTAAAGCATTTATCAAAATTAATAATGGATTTTTACTATGTACTGGTAATATAAATACTTTTACTTTTTTTTTATCAACAAATTTAAGTAATTCGCCCCCACTTGTTACAATAAATGATTTACAATTATTTTCTGGTAAAAAGTGTGCGATGTCATAACAGCCTGTTTCAGCACCCCCATACCCTAATTTTGGAATAACCTGCAAAACTTTTAAATCAGATGTCATTTGATATGATTATATATTAATAGTTATAACTAATAAACGATTATGGCAAAATTCAAATACCACAAGATATCTAATTCAAAGAAAATTAGATATATTTCTAAAACTTTTAGGAATAGTTCTTTTATAGTTTTTTTACATGGTTTTATGTCAGACCTTGAAGGTAAAAAACCAAATGCATTTTTAAAATTTGCAAAAAATAATAAAAAAAGTTTTTTGGCACTGGAATACTCTGGTCATGGGAAATCTTCTGGAAAATTTGTAAATGGAAACATTTCAAAATGGAGTAAAGAGACTTCAATTTTAATAAGAAAATACGTTAAAAAAAAAGAATTTGTGTTAATTGGTTCAAGTATGGGTGCATGGATTTCACTAAATCAATTCAAAATTTTCAAAAAACAGATTAAAGGATTTTTAGGAATAGGGGCTGCTCCCGAATTTTTAGAAAATTTAATGTGGAAAAAATTTACAAATAAAATGAAAAAAGAAACAATAAGTAATGGTATTTATCAACTAAAACATGGAAGTTATGAATATCCAATTACACTGCAACTAATAAAAGATGGAAGAAAAAACAAAGTCTTAAATAAGAAAATTAATTCAAATATTAAGGTAACAATGGTACATGGTGAAAAGGATGAGGCAGTTCCTGTTTCATATTCAAGAAAAGTTTTAAAATTATTTCCAAATGCTAAGAAAAAATTAAATATTATTAAAAAGGGTGATCACAGTTTATCAAATAAAAAATGGTTAAAAATTATCTTAAAAGAGCTTAATTTTTTAATTTAACTTACTTTTTTGTCTTGTTTTTTAAAAGTTATAGGATTTTTTAATTTGTCCAACATTTCTTTCGGACAAACCTGAATAAAATTATTAATTTCTTCATCAAAACTCTCTATTAATTTTTTAGACAAGTCTGATCCTGTTTCTTTAAAATGCTCATAAATTAAATTTTTTAAAAATTCTTTCCAATAATCTGTTTCTACATTTTGCCAAACTACTGATTCTGGATTTACTTTCTTTTCAAATTGTTGTTTTTTATCATAAATAAAAGCCATACCTCCAGTCATACCTGCTGCAAAGTTGTCTCCAACATTTCCTAATATTACGACTGTCCCACCAGTCATATACTCGCAACCATTTGAGTCGCAACCTTCTATAACTGTTGTTGCACCTGAGTTTCTTACTGCAAATCTATCTCCTGCTAGACCTGCTGCAAAAAGTTTACCTGACGTAGCACCATATAAAACAGTATTACCAATAATAGTATTTTCATTTGAAATTAAATTACTCTCATCTGAAAGCCTTATTGTTATAGTTGCACCTGACAGACCTTTTCCAACATAATCATTAGCATCTCCTTTAAGGACTAACTTTAATCCTTTTGTAGAAAAAGCACCAAAAGATTGTCCTGCTGATCCTTTAAAATTTAAAGTTAAAAAATTTTCATCTAACTTCTCATATCCATATTTTTTATATAAATTGTGTGAAATTCTAGTTCCTACCGCTCTATTTGTATTTTTTATTAAATATTCTTTTTCAATTTTTTGCGAATTATCCAATGCTGTTTCTATTTCTGGCCAAATTTCCTGATCTAAAGTATCAGGAACTTTATTTATTTCTATGCTCTCACAATATCTTTTATTATCTCCTGGATCTGCTTGAACAAACAATGGGTTTAAATCTAGGTCATCTAGATTAGGAGAAGCTTTATTGACCTGCATTAACAAATCAGTTCTCCCAATTATTTCGTTAAGTGATTTAAAACCAAGTTCAGCTAATATTTCTCTTACTTCTGAGGCAATAAAAGTGAACAAGTTTACTACTTTATCAGGTGTTCCTGTAAATTTTTCTCTTAATTTCTCATCTTGTGTACACACTCCAACTGGACATGTGTTTGAATGACATTGTCTAACCATTATACAGCCCATAGCTACCAAAGCCGTTGTTGCAACACCATACTCCTCTGCTCCCATCATAGCAGCAATTACAACGTCTCTTCCAGTTTTGATTCCACCATCAGTTCTCAACGTTACTTTATGTCTAAGATTATTTAACGTTAAGACTTGGTTTGCCTCAGTAAGACCCATCTCCCAAGGTATTCCAACATACTTAACACTTGTTTGTGGTGTGGCTCCAGTTCCACCATTATGACCTGAAATTAATATTATATCAGCTTCAGCTTTGGCTACCCCAGCTGCAATTGTTCCTACACCCGATGATGCAACCAATTTTACCCCTACACGAGCTTTTGGATTTATCTGTTTTAAATCATAAATTAATTGAGCCAAATCTTCTATTGAATAAATATCATGGTGAGGAGGTGGAGATATCAAGGTAACCCCAGGAGTTGAATGTCTTAATTTTGCAATTTCGTTTGTTACTTTAAAACCTGGTAGCTGACCTCCTTCTCCTGGTTTTGCTCCTTGGGCAATTTTTATTTCAATTTCATTACAATTATTTAAATAATTGATAGTGACTCCAAATCTTGCTGAAGCAATTTGTTTTACTCTTGAGTTTGCACTGTCACCACTTTGCATCACTTTAAATCTTTGCTCATCCTCGCCACCTTCTCCACTGCAAGATGCTCCTTTAATTCTATTCATTCCAATTGCTAAAGTTTCATGAGCCTCTTTTGATAATGCACCATGAGACATGCTACCACTTCCAAATCTTTTTAATATATTTTGAATTGGTTCAACTTCGCTTAAATCTATCGAATGAGCTAATTTCTTTTTTCTAAAGTCAATTAAATCTCTTAAATTTATAGGAGGCAGATTATAAATACCTTCAGCATATTTTTTATATGCTTCGTAAGAGTTTGACCCAACTGCACTTTGTAGTAGATGAATTAATCTTCCTTGGTATTGATGGGTCTCACCATTTTTTCTGTATCTGTAAATACCACCAATTGGAAGAACTGTTTCTGAACTTTCAAAAGCCTCTTTATGAATTTCTCTAATCTTCTTTTCTATTCCAGTTAAGCCAATTCCTGAAATTTTTGAGGTAACACCAGGAAAATAGTCATCAACTATAGTTCTGCTTAATCCAACAGTTTCAAAGTTACAACCACCTCTATAAGAACTTAATACTGATATACCCATTTTTGACATTATTTTTAATAGTCCTGCATTTACAGACTTTATGTATCTTTCTACACAATCATCAAAACTAAATTGTCCAAATAGTTTTTTTGAAAATCTTTGATGCAAACTATCAAAAGCTAAGTAAGGGTTAACCGTTGTAGCACCTACTCCAATTAGAGTAGCAAATGAGTGAGTGTCCATCGCTTCTCCTGATTGAACATTTATAGAAACATAACCTCTTAATTTTTTATTAATTAAAAAAGTATTTATAGATCCAACACATAAAAGCATTGGTATAGGTAATTTCTGATCGGATATCTCTTTATCACTAAGAATTAATTGTGTTACCCCTTGTCTTACAGCTATTTCGGCTTCCTTTTGAATTCTATCAATTGCATCTGACAAACTTTCATCTTTTGAAAAGCTACAATCAATCATTACAGAATTTTTTCCAAAAAAATTAATAAATTTTTCAAATTGAGAATTAGATAAAATCGGACTATTAAGAACGTAAATATTTTCTTTTGTTAAAGTATCAAAATCTAAAATATTACCCAGATTTCCAAAACGAGTTTTAAGACTCATAACTTTATTTTCTCGAAGTGAATCGATAGGTGGGTTTGTTACCTGGCTAAAGTTTTGTCTAAAAAAATGATAGAGTGGTCTATATTTATCCGATAATACTGCAAGTGGAGTATCATCACCCATTGAGCCAGTTGCTTCTTTCGCGTCTTCAGCCATAGGGTGTAAAATAAGCTCTAAATCCTCTAAACTAATTCCAAAAGTATATTGTCTTCTTCTTAAAGCTTCACCCTCAAAAATATTTTTTTCATTAGATATTGTTAATTTTTCATCTAGATCAACAATTTGAGAATTGAAATGTTTAAATTCTTTAGCTAAATAATCTTTTATTTCGGTGTTTGAAAATACTTTGCCTTTTTCAATTCTAATACCTAAAATTTCACCTGGCCCTAATCTACCTTTTGATAAAATTTTCTTCTCATTTAATTCGATCATACCTGTCTCAGATCCAGCAAACAACATTTTATCTTTTGTAATTGCATATCTTAATGGTCTTAAACCATTTCTATCATTTGCAGCAATTACCCATTCATTATCAGTTGCGGCTATGGCGGCAGGTCCATCCCAAGGTTCCATTGTACTATTTAAAAAATTGAATAATTGTTGATGATTTTTTGGTAATGTCTTATTTTTTTTTGACCATGCGTCAGGCACTAACATTAATTTAGCTAATGGAGCTGGTTGTCCCGATTTATTTAACAGTTCAAAAACATTATCGAGAGCCGCTGAGTCAGAAACACCTTTTTGTATGACAGGTTTTAAATTCTCGATATCATCAAATAAAGGACTGCTCATTTCTTGTTCATGAACTTTCATCCAATTTTTATTTCCCTTGTATGTATTTATTTCACCATTGTGAGCAATTGCTCTAAATGGTTGAGCTAAACTCCAGCTAGGAGCGGTATTAGTTGAAAATCTTTGGTGAAAAATAGCATATCTAGAGATGAACCTTTTATCTTTTAAATCCAAATAAAAATCTGAAATAGCTTCAGCAAGATATAAACCTTTGTATATAATTGACTTAGAACTAATTGAGCAAATATAGAAATTATTTAAAGATAATTGAAAAGCTTTTTTCTCAATTTTCTTTCTAGTTTCATAAATTTTTCTTTCCAGATTTTTATCAAGTAAATTTTGGTCATTTGATTTAAATAATACCTGTATAATTTCAGGCATAGTTTGAAGAGCTTTTTGTCCCAGAATTTTTGGATTTACAGGGACCTGTCTCCACCCATAAATACTGAAATTATTTTTGGTTAGTTCGCTCTCCACAATTGTTTTGCAGCTTTCTTGTGCTGAATAATCGTTTCGTGGCAAAAATATCATACCAACACATATTTCAGCGTTATCATAATCATGTCCTGTAACCTCAATTTTCTCGATAAAAAAATCTTTAGGTATCTCAACATGTATTCCTGCTCCATCTCCAGTTTTACCGTCTGCATCAACAGCACCTCTGTGCCAAACAGCTTTAAGTGCCTCTATTCCGTGCTCTACAATTTCTCGAGATTTTTTACCCTCCGTAGAAACTATTACTCCAACCCCACATGCATCATGCTCCATTTCCTTTGAATAAACATAATTTTTTGAGAGAAGTTCAAAATTTTTTTTATAATTTTTCATTATGCAACTTTTGTCTTTTTAATATCTAATTCTTGCAAATAATTTTTCATTGAAGCGGCTGCCTCTCTTCCATCTTTAATGGCCCATACAACAAGTGAAGCTCCCCTAACTATATCTCCAGCAGCAAACACTCCCTTTAAATTTGTTTCCATTGTATCAAAATCTGTTTTTATTGTTCCCCATTTAGTTACTTGAAGTTCTTTTGAGTCAAACAAGTTTGGTAAATCTTCAGGATCAAAACCAAGTGCTTTAATGACCATGTCAGCTTTAATTTCAAATTCAGAACCTTCTTGAATCTCAGGTCTTCTTCTTCCTGACTCATCAGGCTCACCTAATTGAATTTGATCAACAACTAAATTTTCAATTTTGTTTTTACCTTTGAATTCTTTCGGACTTGATAACCATACAAATTCCACACCTTCTTCTTCTGCATTGGCAACCTCTCTTGATGAGCCTGGCATATTTTCTTTATCTCTTCTGTATAAACACTTTACTGATTTTGCTTTTTGTCTAACAGATGTCCTTACACAATCCATTGCCGTATCACCTCCACCAATCACAACAACATCTTTACCTTCAGCATTTAAAATTCCATTATCAAATAATTCAACTTTATCTCCCAATCCTTTTTTATTTGAAGCTGTTAAAAATTCCATTGCAGGAAAAATATTATCTAAATCGTTTCCTGGTAAATCAACTTCTCTTGGTTTATATACTCCTGTCGCGATAAGTATTGCATCATGTTTCTTTCTGAGTTGATCTAAAGTTGCATCTTTACCAACTTCAAAATTTTGAACAAATTCAATTCCACCATCTTTTAAAAGTTTTGTTCTTCTTTGGACTACATGTTTTTCTAATTTAAAATTTGGTATTCCATAAATTAAAAGTCCTCCAGCTCTATCATAACGATCATAAACTGTTATCTTGTACCCATCTTTTCTTAATTGCTCTGCAGCTGCTAAACCTGCTGGTCCTGCTCCTATAATTCCAACACTTTGATCTTTATCAAGTTTTACTGATATTGGTTTAACCCAACCTTGTTCCCAAGCATTATCAGTAATATACTTTTCCATAGATCCAATTGTAACTGTTCCATGACCAGATTGTTCAATGACACAATTTCCCTCACATAATCTATCTTGGGGACATATTCTCCCACATACCTCTGGCATATTGTTTGTACTTTGAGACAATTCATATGCTTCTTTCAATCTTCCTTCTGCGGTAAGTTTTAACCAATCAGGTATGTTATTACTTAAAGGGCAATGAACCTGGCAAAATGGAACTCCACACTGCGAACATCTGCTTGATTGTTCTTGAGCTTTTTGAGTTAAAAATTCATCATAAATTTCGTTAAAATCGCCTTTCCTATTATCAACTTCTCTTTTAGGTGGAGTTTGTTGACCTATTTCAACGAATTTTAACATTTTACTAGACATAATTTTTAATATTTTTTGGCAAATTATACATTGATTTTATTAGTTAAAGTATTATTTAGGTCAGTTTTTATGACCTTTTATTTACGATAATTAGCATAAAATATGAGTATTTCAAAAATTGCATACCAAGTATGAGAAAATCGAATTGTTTGAAATGCCATTTTTTTAAGTTACGAAGACTCGATGTTTCAAAATATTATAGAAATTTTAATTCTCTCTGCAATTCAAGGAATATCAGAATTTCTTCCAATAAGTTCTTCGGCTCATTTGATTTTAGTTTCTACATTGTATGAATTCAAATCAAGTTCTCTTTTAATTGATATAAGCCTTCATTTAGGATCGCTTATAGCAATAATTTATTTTTTTAAAGATGAATTATTTGGGATACAAAAAAACAAAAGAATTTTAAACTTAATTATACTAGGGTCTATTCCATTAATAATTATTGGATATATTCTTTATAGTACAAATTTAATTTATAAGTTAAGAAATTTAGAAGTCATAGCATGGACTACTTTAATATTCGCAGTTGTATTATATATTTCTGACAAAAGTAGATTTGATAAAAAAATTTCCTCAAATTTAAATTTTCAATCAATAATATTTATAGGTATTTTCCAAATTTTCTCGCTCGTGCCTGGAGTGAGTAGAGCAGGAATTACAATCACAGCAGCGAGAATTTTAAAATTTAATAGAGTAGACTCAAGTAAGATATCTTTTTTACTTTCAATCCCAGCATTGGCTGGAGCTAGTGTCTTAAGCTTAAAAGATGTTTTTGAACAATCAATTCAGTTTAATTACTTAGTTGTAATCGCAATTATATCTTCTTTTATTTTTTCTTTTCTAACAGTTAAATTCTTTTTAATTTATATAAATAAATTTTCAATGAATGCGTTTGTAATTTATAGAATAATAATTGCTTTGATTTTATTTAGTTTAATTTATTAAGCATATTTCTTTTTAATTAAAGGAAGTAATTGAGACAAGAGAACTCCACATAGAATAAAAAAGCATCCAAGTAAATTATTAACATCTAGAATTTGATTTAAAATAAACCAAGCAGCTATAGTCGCAAATACACCTTCAAGAGAAAAAATTATAGCTGCAGGTGCTGGTGTAATATTTCGCTGGGCATAAATTTGTAATACAAATGCAAATCCACCAGATAATATACCTGCATATAGAATTGAATAGATTTCCATTAAGATATTACCTAAAATAAATTCTTCATAAATAATTCCAATTATAAATGAAAAAATAGCCACAATTAAAGTCTGAGCAGCTCCTAAAGTAAGTGGAAGATTATATTTAGTTATAATGATCCCAGTGAAAATGATATGGGTACTCCAAAATAAAGCTCCCAGAACTACTAAAGTATCTCCTAATCTTACTGTTGCATCATGAAAATTTGTTAATAAATATCCTCCAATTAAACATAGAACTACAGAAGGCCATACACTCCAATGCATTGATTTTTTACCAAACAAAAAAATGATAATCGGTACCATTGGTACATAAAAAATTGTAAAAAAAGCAGCATTTGCAACATCTGTATAAAGCAAAGCAACTTGTTGAAGTGCAGAGCCTAAAAATAAGGAAATTCCAATTAATAATGAATAAATTATAAAAGTTTTTTTATCTAATTTAAATTCTGATTTAAAATTTTTTAATTCAAATAAAATCATAAGTGGAACAATTGCTAAAAAACCAACAAAAAACCTCACAGCATTAAATGTAAAAGGGCCAATATTATCCATGCCTGTGTCTTGGGCAATAAAAGTTGTTCCCCAAATGAAAGTGCACAATAAGGCACTAAATAACGATATGGATTTACTCATTTTTAATTAGACAGCCAGTTTATAAGCAAAATTTTTGCCGAGGTTTTCTTTAAGATCGTTGTTAAACCTAGCTGCTTCAGCGCCATCAATAATTCTGTGATCATAAGATAAAGAAATTGGCAGCATAGTCCTGGTTTGAAACTTCCCATTTATAAAAATTTGTTTTTTTTCTGATCTACCTACTCCTAATATAGCAACTTCAGGATAATTAATTATAGGAGTAAAAAATGAACCTCCTATACCACCTAAACTGGTAATCGTCATCGAGCCACCAAACAATTCTTTTTTGTCAATTTTTAAATTTCTACAGAGTTCACTTACCTCTTTTAATTCTTTACTTATTAAAGAAATTTTTTTGTTATTTACATTTCTTATTTTTGGAACCATTAATCCATTTGGCGTGTCAACTGCTATCCCAATATGGTAATATTTTTTTAAAGTCATTTTTCCAGTCTCAATTTCGTCGATAGAAGAATTAAAACTAGGAAATTTCTTAAGAGATGCAACTAAAGCCTTTATTATAAATGCTAGAGGTGTAATTTTAATTTTTTCTCCAGTATACATATCTGTTAATGAACTTCTAAAACTTTCCATCTCCGTTATGTCGGCTTCATCATGATTTGTAACATGAGGAATTGTTGTCCATGAATTTTCAAGATATTTCGATGATAATTTTTTTACTCTTGGTATGTCTTTAATTTCTATTTCACCAAAATCAGAATGTTCAAACTCGTTTTTAATTTTATCTGGTTTACTATCTTTTATTACGACGTTGTTTTTTGAATTAGATGAAACAAATTTTTTAATATCATCTTCAACAACTCTACCA
>CACJSX010000015.1 GCA_902596185.1 uncultured Pelagibacteraceae bacterium | reverse complement strand
TCATAACCAAAAAAACCAAGATATAAATCTGTTTCTTTTTTATATTTTTTTTTCTCTAACGAATTAAAAAATTTATGTATATTTTTTTTTGTTAAAACAATTTTTTTGGAAAAATCAGTGTAAATATTATACCCATCATCTACTTTATAAATAATTAAAGGTTTATCTGATTGGTACAGATCCTCTAAATAAGGGTTAAATTTAAATTTATGCTGGCTGAGTTCTTTCAATTGCTTTCTCTACTATAGGTAAATGTATCAGACCTGCAAATAATGATAATGCGATAGATCCGTACCAAGCATAGTCAAAATTTCCATTTAATTCATAAAATACACCACCTAGATATGCTCCTAGGAAAGAACCAATTTGATGGCTTACGAAAACTATTCCATATAAAAGTCCAACGTATTTTGTACCAAATATATGAGCAACAATTCCATTTGTTGGAGGAACTGTAGATAGCCATAAAAAACCAAAAGTAACTCCAAAAACTACAGAATTAAAAATACTTGGTGGTAAGAAAATAAAATAAATTATCGAAACTCCTCTTAAAAGATAAATAGCACTTAAAATTTTTTTCTTACTATACCTTGTTGCTAAATAACCACTTGTAATGGTACCGGCCATATTAAATACTCCAATCAAAGCTAAAACCATTGCAGGTGTCCATTCAGGCAAACCTTTATCTGCCATATAGGTAGGAATGTGTGTTGCTACCAGAGCAATATGCCAACCACAAACAAAAAAACCTAAAGTGAGATAAATAAAACTTTTATTTGCAAATGCTTCTTTTAGTGCTTCTCTTGCTGTTTGATTATTATCTTGATCAACTCCCACAGGTATTTTTGGGGTACTAACAAATAGTGAAACTACCAATCCAACTCCTAAAAGAAGACAAAAATACAAAAGTGTGTTTTCCCAACCTGTTTCAACTAAAGAATATCTTACAAGTAAAGGCGAAACAAAATATCCAAAAGATCCTGCACATGTAACAATTCCTGTTGCAATAGTTCTATTAGATGCTGGAAAATGTTTAGCTACAACTGACACTGGGATTCCTATTGCTGTTGAACCTAACCCAATTCCTATCATTACTCCTATGGTAAGAGTAAAATAGCCTCCAGTATTAAAACCAGAATAAAAAAATAAAACTCCTACCAAATAAAAAACAAAGCCAATAAAGATTGCAACTGCCCCTCCATACTTATCAGTAATTACACCAAACAAAGGACTGAATACTCCCCAAAGTAATAGCTGCAATCCCATAACAAATCCAAAATGGGAAATCGAAATATCTAGGTCAGTATTAAAATCAAAATAAAATAATCCAAAGGTCTGTCTTATTCCTAGAGAAATAATAACAACTATAGATGCAGCAATTAATGTAATTAGCGCTTTCTTACTTATAGTAAAATTTTCTGAGCTCATTTAATATATTTCAAAGCTTTTTTTAAATCAGCAATCAAATCTTTAGGATCTTCTAAACCAATATGCAGTCTCACTAAGTGCTCATCTTTTGCTAAGTTTAAAAATTTTCTATTTCCTGTTTCTCTGTACTCTTGATGCAAGGCTAAACTTTCAAATCCTCCCCAACTGTAACCGTACCCAAATAATTTTAATGAATTAACAAATTTCCTTACTGCATTAATATTTTTGCATTTAATTTTTAAACCCATCAACCCAGATGCTCCAGAATAATATTTTTTCCACATTCTAAAATTGTAAGAATTTTTTTTATATGGGTAGAGTAATTTTATATTTTTAAATTTAGATAAAAATTCAGCAACTTTTTTTGCATTTTCTCTATGCCTATCTAATCTAACATCTAAAGTCCTTAAACCTCTTGTTATTAAATAAGCATCATCAGGTCCTAATCTTAAACCCGTTATTCTCTCTGCTGCTTTGACGTTAGGAAAAACTTTTTTATTTACAGCTAAAGATCCTCCCATGACATCTGAATGTCCAGAGTAATATTTGGTTGCGGATACTATTGACATATCAAAACCAAGTTTAATTGGTTTTAAAAAATAAGGAGTGCCCCAAGTATTATCTATAGCAGTTAAGATTTTATATTTTTTTGCAATAGATAAAATTTTACCTAAATCTTGAAAATCAAATGAATTACTTCCAGGGTTTTCAACGAATATTAATTTTGTTTTTTTTGTAATATTTTTTTCTAAAGTTTTTAAATCGTGAGGGTTATAAAAAGATGTTTTAATATTAAATTCTTTCAAATAATTTTCAGTTAATAATCTTGTTGGACTGTATACAGGGTCTGCAGCAATGATTTCGTCACCAGGTCTTGTTACGCTAAAAATTGCTAAAAAAACTGCACCAAATCCTGTTGGAGTAGTAAACACATGATAGCTTTCCTCAAGTTTTGTCAAAATTTTTTGTAAAATATAAGTGGTAGACGTGCCTTGTCTTCCGTAATCATAATGTCCACCAGTTGGGTTTCTTTGTGCTTTAAGTTGAGTTTTTCTAATATCTTTCATTGATTTAAAAATAATTGTTGAAGCTCTTACAACAGGAGGATTTACTGACTGGTTGTGGAAGTCTTTTGCTGTATGTTTAAGAAAAGTCTTAAAAGAATTGCTCATAATTAAATTTGATAAGTTGAAAAGACAATGCTATATCCGACCGGTAATTTCAATTAAATTATAAACAAGGAAAAAAATGGGTTATCCAAAAAAGCATAGAGGCCGAAGAAAACAAGGCTCAAAGAAAAGAAGAGCAAAGAGAAAAAATAAGAAAAAGTAACCTCCGATGGAGCAGATCAATAGAGTAAAATCTATAAGTATATGGATTTTCATAATTCCATTCATAGCTGTTAACACTTGTTTAATACTAATAACTCAGTTTCACGAACTATTTCCAAACCAGGGAGATATCATTCACAATACTTTTCCTTATTTTGATGGAGGAGCATCTATAAGTAGAACTGCAAGACCATATCCAAGTTGGTTAATTTTTAAACCTGCTATGTTTTTGACATCATATATTTTGATTAGATACTGGATTTATAACAAAGAGATAATTGATTTCTTTGAAAGCAACCACAAATATGGAAAAAAAATATTATTTTTTGGAATTGCTTCTGCAGTAGCTTTGACAATTCATTCAATTTTTCTAGGTATAAAATTTGATAACGACTTGTATAAATTGTTTAGAAGAGTAATTATGCTCTCATTTATAATTTTTGAGATTGTTGCTCAAGCATATTTGGTTGCATCATTTTATTCTTTTAGAAATAAATTAGAAAAATATATAAATAAAACTTTCTTAAAACTTAAGTTGATATTGGTAAGTACATTAATAATTGTTGCTGTAATTAGTATTCCAATAATAAGTTTACCAGGAAATGATTTTTTTGGATTTAATCTTAAATTTTTTAAACATGCTCTAGAATGGGATTATTTTATTGGTGTTATCTCATTTTATTTATTAACTTTTTTAATGTGGAAAAAAGTTAATTAACTATCCATCCACCACCCAGTAATTTATCTCCATTCATATCTTTAGAATAAAATACACATGCTTGACCTGGAGAAATACCATCTTCTGGTTTTAATAAATTCACCTGTGCATTGTTATTGTCTTGTAAATTTATTTTTGCTTCAAGCAAATTTCCAGTAGATCTCACTTTAACAAATATATTTTTATCTAAGTCACTTTTTTTAGTTAACAAATTTATATTTTTTAGAAAAATTTCTTTAGTTCCAAGTTTTTCTTTTGGTCCAACAACTATCTCATTTTTATCTGAATTAATTTTTATCACATACAGAGCTTCTTTATCTGAAACTTTAATTCCTTTTCTTTGTCCAATTGTAAAATTTATTATTCCATCATGTACACCTATTACATCGCCATTTAAATTTTTAATATTTCCTTTTTTAAAAGAGTCTGGTCTAAACTTTTGAATTACTGATGCATAATCCCCATTAGGAACAAAGCATATATCTTGACTATCGGGTTTATCAGCTACATTAAGGTCAAGTTTTTTTGCAATTTCTCTTGTTTTGTCTTTTAGCATTCCACCAAGCGGAAATCTTAGATAGTCTAGTTGTTCCCTAGTGGTGTTAAACAAGAAATAACTCTGATCTCTATTTTCATCAATTGCCCTATACATGTTTGTAGTATTATTTTCTGTAATACTTTTAACATAATGTCCTGTAACTAACGCATCAGCTTTAAGTTCTTTTGAAACTTCAAATAAATCTTTAAATTTAACTGTTTGATTACACTGGACACATGGTATTGGGGTTTCACCCTTTAAATAACTTTCTACAAAATTATCTATAACACCTTGTTTAAACTTGTCTTGATAATATAAAATTTTATGTTCTATACCTAATTTATTTGCAACGCGCTTGGCATCCATTATATCTTGCCCTGAACAGCATTGTTTTGATTTAGCTACTTCTTTACCGTCATCATAAAGCTTTAGTGTTATTCCAATTACTTTATAGCCTTCTTTTTTCATAATTCCTGCAACAGTGGAAGAATCTACTCCACCAGACATTGCAACAACCAAAGTAGTATCTGAAGGTTTTTTATCTAAACCGATAGAATTTAAATCTTTATTCATAAGGTGGTATTTATACTTATTTACAATATAAGTTAAATTAAATGATTTTAGATTATGAACCAGGTGACAAAGTCACTAATCCTCAAAAAAAAGAATGGGGCATTGGACAAGTACAATCTATAATTAATGATAAAGTGACAGTTAATTTTGAAAATGCTGGAAAAAAAGTGATTAATGCAAAAAATATTGAATTAAAAAAACTAGGAAAATAAAGGTGAACCTAAAAAATATTGTTGAAAGTTTAATAGAAAGTTTTTTAGAAGCAGGAAAATTGGCTATTCAATTAAGACAAAAGGGTTTGGTAAAAAAAATAAAATCAGATAATACACCGGTAAGTAATGGTGATCTGGAAGTAAATAAATTTTTGTTAAATAAAATTTCCAACGTAACTCCTGATATATCTATAATTTCAGAAGAGACTACTGAAAATAAAGATATAAAAAATTTAAAAAATTTCTGGTTAATTGATCCCATCGATGGGACTTATGATTATATTAATAATCTAGAGGAATTTACGATTAATGCTGGTTTGATAATTAACAATAGACCTGTTGCAGGACTAATAAATGCTCCAGCAAAAAAAAGAATGTTTTACTCATATAAAAAAGGGAGTTCATTTGAATTTAGCAACAGTAAAACAACTAATTTAAGTAATATACCTGCTAAGAAAACAGAAGATTTAAAATTTATTTCATACTCAACTAAAATAAAACCTGAAATTCAAAAAATTTATGATGATTTAGGTGTTAAGGAAAATGTGAGAATGAAAAGTTCTTTAAAATTCTGTGTTGTTGCTGCTGGTGAATACGATGGATATGTTGCTGAACCCAGGGCATATGAATGGGATATCGCAGCTGGTCATGCAATTTTAGAACATGCAGGTGGAACTGTAACTGATTTTGAAGGAAATCAAATTTTGTACGGTAAAAAAAATTTAAAAAATCCTAGTATAATTTTAAAAAATAAAAATATTTTATAATGGATGAAAAAATAAGAATAATACTAATAATTATTGTTTCTGTTTCAATTTTTGGTTTGTTATTGTTTGTTTTCGTTAAAAATTACATAAGAAATAAAATAAATCAGCTTGTAAAAGAAGAAAAAGATAAAAAATTAAAGTAAATTTATTATTTTTAGATATTCACTTTTTTCTATATCCATTACTTTTTTTGATGTTTCAAAATCAAATCCATTTCTTGCAAGCAAAGATATATCTTTTTTATAAAATAAAGTTCTATTATTCTCTGCTCTAGCTGGACCAATTCTTTTCTTTTTACATAATTTTATTGCTGAAAAAAAATCTTGATCAGAATTATCTTCTTTTATTTTATCAACTGTATCCTTGATGAATGTTTCATTAATCCCTTTTCCAATTAAATAGTTTCTAATCTTATTAATTGAATTTCCCCTCTGAATCATGCTTTTAGCTTTACTTTCAGAGTAAAATTGATCATTGATAAATCTATTTTTTTCCAAATCAGATAAAACAATATCTATCAGTTTATTTACATCTTTCTTTCTCACATCAGATACGGATAGCTTCATGTATTTTTTTAACAGATAAGTTTTGAGTTGTTGTTTTGAAGGAGCATACTTTTCAACATAAGCAAAGGCAAAATTACGCATCTCATCAACAGTTACTTGGAGCGTTTTTTTTCTATTTCTTATAGGAATCATTGTTAGATTTAATATAATATATTTAGATGATTGAACAAATTTATACTTATTTTACAATTGAGACACTTTACATGTGGATCAACCTTGGTGTTCTACCTTTTTGGTTTATCTTGATAGTTTTTCCTCAATCACATTTAAGTAGAATTTTTGTAACATCAATTTTTCCTTTTTTCATATTAAGTGGTGTGTATATCTTCATTTTATATAAATCTTATTTAATTGGTTACGATTTTGATGGAAATTTCTCTCTTTACCTAGGTTTAAGTGAGCTATCTAGATTATTTGAAGATCATTTATATATAATGATTTTTTGGACTCATTTCATAGCAATAAACTTATTTATTGGTGGCTGGATTGTTAAAGATTCTCAAAAATTTTCTATTAATAAAGTTTTATTAGCAATACCATTAATTGTTACTTATTTAATTGGTCCGATTGGATTATTTTTATATTGGATAATTAGAATTTTTTACGCGAAAAGAATAAGTTTATATGAGTAATCATATAGATTTTTATTTCGATATAATTAGTCCATATGCATATATTGCATACAAAAAAATTCTTAAACATAAAAATATCATATTTAATTACAAACCAATCTATTTAGGTGGTCTTCATAAGCTTGCTGGAATTGATTCTCCTGCATTCAATAAATATAAACTGAGAAATAATATAAATGATTGCAACCTAGTGTCTGAAAAAAATAATATTGAATTCAAATGGAACTCTTATTTTCCAGTAAATTCTTTAAATATTATGAGAGGATATATTAGTGTAAGTAAGGATAAGCAAAAAGATTACTTAAATTGTTTTTTTGATGCTTATTGGAAAGATAATCAAGATCTATCAAATGTTGAAAATATATCTAAATTAATAAGAGATTTAAATATTGATAGTGAAGAATTTTTTAAATCAATAAAAGATCAGTCTATAAAAGATAAATTGATTAATTTAACCACTGATGCTTTTCAAAAAGAAGTTTTTGGAACTCCAACCTTTATAGTGAATAATAAAATTTTTTGGGGACAAGATAGACTTGAATATGCTTTGGAAGAGTTTGGTGTAAATTAAATTATTTTAAATTTGCTACTAGCTATAGATCCAAACCCACCATCAATATGTGATACCTTTTGATATCCCATATCTTTTAACGATTTTACAGCTAGAGCTGATCTTACCCCTCCTGCACAAAATAAAACAAATTCCTTATCTTGATCTATTTGTCCATTTTGAAATACAGGACTGTTTGGATCTAAATAAACCTCAAGCATTCCTCTTGGAATATGGCTTGCTCCCTCAACTTTACCGGTATTTTCTAATTCATTGCTTTCTCTTATATCAATTAAATTACAGTTTTTATCTTGAACCATTTGAAAAGCTTCATCTGCATTAATTGTTTTAATCTCTTTTAAACTTTCACTAACTAGAGTTTGTAATGATTTAATGACCATAATATTATAAAACTTATAACACATTATGAAAAAATTATTTATAAAAATCTGTAAATTATTAGGTTATGAAATTTTAGATCAAAATAATTTTTCATCACCAACATTAGAAAAAGAATTAAACGAAGAGCTATCGATATTAAATGAAAAATCTATAGTTTTGCCTTTAGGTGAGGTCAAGATTACAAAAAAAGTTAATTCAATACTAATTATCCTTAGAATAAATACGGATGTTGAGATTTGGGATCAAAATAGAAAAAGGTTATTTGAGTATCCAAAGATTGAATATACTAAAAGGTCGTTAAATTCACTGATTAAATCAATTAATTTTTTAAAAAATAAATATCCCACCATAAATGTTAAGACAATAATTGTTGATGACAATTCAAGTTTTGAAAACCTTAATGTAATTAAAAAAGTAATTGATGGAAATTATATAGAGATAATCAATTTAGATTACTTAAAATATAAAGAAAAAATATCAGAACAGAAAAATAAAGAAACTTTTGCAAATCTTGCAAGTTTGCTTCAAAGTTTTGAAATCGGGAAAGATATTGGTGAAGATTTAATTTACTTTATTGAGGATGATTATTTACATTTTGAACCAATGTTGGAGGAAATGGTGGCCTCTTATGAGAGAATTGCTTCACAACTAAATAAGGATATTTTTATGTGTCCTTCTGATTATCCATATCTGTACATGAGTAATGCTAAAACAAATGTATTAATTGGAAATAAGCGTCATTGGAGAACTGTAGATAAAACACTATGTACCTTCCTTACAACTAAAAACTTATTAGATAAATACTGGGATAACTTTTATAAAAATTGTCTTGATAGACACGATCCATTCGAAAAACATTTAAATGAAATATATTCAAAAGAAATTTGTATTTCTCCTTTAAAAAGTCTATCACTACATCTTACAAATATTAATTCGGGTTACGGCTTATCACCATTAATTGATTACAAAAAACTTTGGGAGGAAAACGAAATAAATGATTAAAGAAAATACAAAAGCACCAATTTTTAAATTGCCATCAACAAATAAAAAAGAATACTCTATTAAAGATTCAATAGGAAATTATGTAATTATTTATTTTTACCCTAAAGATGACACTCCAGGTTGTACAATTGAAACCAATGATTTTAATAAGCTGCTTCCAAAGTTTAAAAAACTGAATTGCGAAATTTTGGGTATTTCTAAAGATAATTTAAAAAGTCATGACAAATTCAGAGATAAATACAAAATCAAATTTGATCTATTGGCTGATGAAGAAATAAAAGTTTTAAAAAAATACAAAGTTTGGGCTAAAAAAAAATTCATGGGACGAGAGTTTATGGGAATAGTTAGAACTACTTTTTTAATCGATAAAAAAGGTAAAATAATCAAAATTTGGAATAATGTTAAAGTAAAAGACCATGCTAAAGAAGTATTAGAAACTCTTCAAAATATAGTAAAAAAATAAAAAAGGCCCCTTATTTCTAAGAAGCCTTTATATGTTAAAGACAGATATTTTAGTCTCTTATTGCGTAAGCTTTAACACCTACCTCTGCAACATCAGTTCCAAGTTTTTCAGCTTGAGCACTAATTCTAAGACCAATAGTTTGTTTAAGAACTCTAAAAGTAATGTAAGAAAGTATGAAGCTAAATAAACATACTGCAATTACACCTGTTAACTGAGTTCCAAAATTTGTATCTGGATTGCTTATTGGAACAACCAAAGTACCAAATATTCCTGCAAACATATGAACAGGGATTGCGCCTACTACATCATCAATTTTTTTACTTTCTAAAAATTTTGTACCAAAATACATAATCAATGATCCAATAGCTCCTATTACAATTGCTAATACAGGACTTGGAGTTAAAGGTTCAGCTGTAATAGCAACTAATCCAGCTAATGCACCATTTAACATCATGATGATATCAGTTTTTCCACCAAGCAATCTTGTTACTACAGCAGCAGCAACTGTACCGGCGGCACCTGCTAAATGTGTATTTACTGCAATCTTACTAATTGCATTTACATCATCAAAAGTTCCCATAGCTAATTGACTAAAACCATTGAAGCCAAACCAACCAAACCATAGTAAAAAAGTTCCAAGTGTTACAAGTGGAATAGAAGATGCAGCAAACGGTACTAAAGATTTAGTTTCACCTGATTTTGAAAATCTTCCTTCTCTTGCACCTAATACTATAACTCCTGCTAATGCAGCGGCACCACCACACGCATGAACTAAAGTTGATCCAGCAAAGTCGGAAAAGCCTGAAGTTGCTAACCAACCTCCACCCCACTGCCAACCCATTGAAATTGGATAAATTACACCAGCCATAATTGCAGCGAAAATAAAGAAAGGCCAAATTTTAATTCTTTCAGCTACAGCTCCTGAAACTATAGAAGCAGTTGCACATACAAACATTGTTTGAAAGAACCAGTCTGAATAATCTGAATAACCAGTAGCTAGTTCAGAAGAGTCACTCCACATAGAAAAAGATCCTATAAAACCACCTTCTGGTATACCGTAAGCTAGATTATAACCACATAGAAAAAATATTAATGAACAAATTGCAAATTTACCAATATTTTTGGCTGCAATTGTTGATACACTTTTTGTAGTTACTAATCCACTTTCTAGCATACAGAAACCTGCGGCCATAAAAGCTACTAATACACCACCTAAATAAAATCCAAGTGAATTAAAAATATATTGTCCTTCAGCTGACATCGTTGTTTCTGCTGAAGCAAAGTTAGAAAAGCTTAATAATAATATTAAACCTATAATAAATGTTTTTAAAATATTTGTCATTATCTCTCCCTGTTAAGAAGGTCTTTTATAAAAGTTTTGCAAATAGTGTATTGCTTATAGGACAAAAGAGTTATGCTATTTAAGCATGTGTAAAATAAAAAGGCCCCATTTCTGGGGCCTTTACTTAACTAATTAGAGAGAGAGATTTTAGTTAATTTTTTTTTTACAGAGGCCCTTCAATGAGATAACGACATGGAGATCGAAGAGCCTCTATATTGCATTGCATGCAATTAGTCACGTATTGCGTATGCTATTACTCCTGTTTCTGTAACGTCAGTGCCTTTGGTTTCAGCTTCTTTACTTAATCTAATTCCAAACGTAGCTTTCATTATTGACCAGATTACATATGACACAGCAAACACAAAAATGTTAATTGAAAGTACACCAATTAATTGTGCACTAAACGATGCATCAGCGTTTGTTAATGGCACTGCTAATGTTCCCCAAATTCCAGCAAACATGTGAGCTGGAATTGCACCTACAACATCGTCAAGTTTGAAACTGAATAATAATTTAGTTCCAAATACTACGATTAATCCACCTACAGCTCCAATGAAAATTGCTGCTAAAGGTGATGGTGCTAATGGTTCTGCTGTAACAGCTACAAGACCACCAATTGCTCCATTTAACATTTGAATTACATCTGTTTTACCAAACATCAATCTTGTGATTATTGCAGCAGCCATAACACCACCACAAGCAGCAAGATTAGTATTGATAAATATACTTGATACAGCAACTGCATCATCAAATGTTCCAATAGCTAGTTGAGATCCACCATTGAATCCAAACCAACCTAACCATAATATGAATACCCCAACAGTTACTAATGGAATTGAAGAAGCAGCAAAAGGTTTGATTGCTTTCGCCTCACCTTTACTATCAAATCTTCCATATCTAGCACCTAACAACATGATACCTGCTAAAGCAGCTGCACCACCTGTTGAGTGTACTAATGTTGAACCAGCAAAATCAGAGAAACCTAGTTCTGCTAACCAGCCTCCACCCCATTGCCAACCCATGACAATTGGATAAATTACACCAGCTAAAATAGCTGCAAATAAGAAAAACGGCCATAACTTAATTCTTTCAGCCATAGCACCTGAACAAATTGAAACTGTTGTTGCACAGAATACCATTTGGAAGAACCAGTCTGATCCATCTGCATAACCTGTGTCAACTGCACTTGCATCTGACCAAGGTGTAAATGTCCCAATGTATCCTCCTTCAGGAATTCCATAAGCTAAATTATAACCAAAAAGCCAAAACATAATTCCGGCAATCGAATATAGACCTATATTTTTAGCACAAATTACTGATACACTTTTTGAAGTTACCATACCAGATTCTAGCATTGCAAAACCAGCTGCCATGAACATGACAAGGAAACCACAAATTAAAAAAAGAAGCGAATTAAATATCGCTTGAACTTCTCCAGAGACAGTTGTCTCTGCCATACCTGCACTACTCATGTTTAATAAAAATATTAAACTAAGAAATGGTGCTGATGTTTTTTTTATTATTTTAGTCATTAGACCTCCACTTGATTAAGAGGTGTCTTATAGTTTTATTAATTTTTAAAACTAACGCTGATTAGGAAAATTGGGTATGCAGTTTTTGCATATAGTAACAGCCCTGAACGTATTTTGAAAACGTTAGGGCTGTTAAAAAAAAATATTATCTGTTGAATACTTCTTTTAAAGCTTTAGCTGGTAAGAATTTTACCTTTTGAGAAGCAGCGATTTGAATCTGCTCACCCGTTCTTGGGTTTCTTCCAACTCTTGCTTTTCTTTTAGCTACTTTGTACGTACCAAACCCAGCAATTTTTACTGAGTCATCACCTTTTAGAGCATCTAAAATAGTGTTGGTAATTGTATCAAAAGTTCGCTCAGCATCTGCTTTGCTCAAGTTTAATGAGCCAGAAAGCTTAGCAATTAGTTGTTTTTTGTTCATTTTAGCTCCGGTTTTGTTGGTTAATATTTATACTTCTCATAAACGTTGATAAATCAAGCTTTTTTTTAGTGTTTATTTTTTTAAAACACACAATATCTTGTAAAAACATAAATAAATGTTGTTTTTATTGACTTTTTTAACTTTTAAAAATGTGAATTATCTAAATAAACCTAGGTCTTTTAGATCATTAAATGTGGTGAAAAACATCAATGATAGCAACAAAAACAATCCGATTCGAAAAAAACCTTCTTGAGTTTTTTGAGACAAAGGCCTGCCTAAAACTTTCTCAAATGCATAAAACATTAAATGTCCTCCATCTAACATTGGTATTGGAAATAAATTAATAAGTCCCAAACTTATTGAAATATAAGCCATCATACTAATGAAAGCCAACACTCCAAACGTTGCAACTTGTCCAGAAATTTTAGCAATTCTAATCGGGCCTCCTAATTGAGAAGTATCAGCTTTACCTAAAATCATACCTCCGATGTATTTAAGTGAGGAAACGCTTACAAAATAAACTTCATAACCTGCGTGATATAAAGCCTGAGCAGGACCTAATTTAACATGGTTAACTTTATTATTATAGGCACCAAGCTTAATACCAACCATTCTTTTATTTATTTTATTCCCTAATCCATCATCACCTTCAACAATATTAGGTTTTACTTTTAGTATTAATTCATCATAGGAACGCTTAACTTTAAAGTCTATAAAATCACCAGTAGACATAGTGATAAACTTAGAAACTTCCATAATACTTTTAACTTCATTGCCATCTATTTCTAAAATTATATCCTCAGCTTTTAGCCCTCCTGCCATTGCAGGACTATCTTTTTGAACTTCGTTAATTACTGCAGGAGTGAAATCTTTGCCTATGAAAGTATAAATTGAAAAAAATATTACTAAAGCTAATAAAAAATTAGCCAAAGGTCCACCAAATACGATTAAAACTCTCTGGTATAAAGGTTTTAAAATAAATAATTTTTCCCGTTCCTCTTCATTATATTTTTCTAAAATTTCTTGATGGTCCGCTTGTGAATAAACATTCCTATCTCCAAAAAATTTTACATATCCACCTAAAGGAATTGCACATATTTTCCATCTTGTGCCTGATTTATCATTCCAACCAAATAACTCTTTACCAAAACCAATTGAAAAATCTGTAACACCTACTCCATATTTTCTTGCAAAATAGTAGTGTCCATATTCATGTATAAAAACGACTACTAAAATAAGTATTAAAAATGGAATAATATAACTAAGCATGAATTAAATATATTATTATTTACAATTAACTCAATAAGCTAAAATGCCTTATTATTGCTAGAATTTATAATTTAGTTTAAATTTTGATCATTAATACTGTATAATATAAATATGCCTTCATTTGATGTAATTAGTAAAATAAATTATCAAGAATTTGATAATGCTTTAGCTAATTGTTTAAGAGAAATCAGTAACCGTTATGATTTTAAAGGACTTCATATTTCAATTGAACGAAAAGATAAAACAGTGACTACAAATGCGCCTGATGAATTAAAATTAAAGCAAGTAAATGAATTATTACAAACCCATTTAGTTAGAAGAAAAGTAGATCCAAGGGTTTTGGAAGTTAAAAGTTCTGAAGGAGCGTCAGGAGGATCTATTAGACAAGTAAGTGAATTAAAAGATGGAATTAGCCAAGAAAATGCTAAAAAAGTTATTGCTGATATCAAAAAACTAAAACTTAAGATTCAAATTAAAATCCAAGGCGATGAATTAAGAGTAGATGGCAAAAAAAAAGATGATCTTCAAGAAGCTATCGCTGCAATCAAAGCAATTGATATTGGTCTCCCAATTGATTTTGTTAATTTTAGAGACTAATTAAACTTTTTGAATTAAGGACGCGCTATTATTTGTAGGCTTATTAACATCTTTTGAAACTTCATGAAAAATTAAATTAGGAATTTTACGTTCCTTTAAAAATGTAGAACCTTGTAATTCTAAATTTAAATAACGATTAATATCAGCTTGATTTAAAATAACTGGTTGTCTGTGATGAATTTCATTTATATTTTCTTTTGCTTCCTCTGTAATCAAACAGAACTGATCATTTTCAAAGATACCAGCAAAATAAATAGGATTAGTATCTTCACGGGTAAAATAATGAGGAGTTTTTTCTTTTTCTTCTCGTTTCCACTCATAAAAACCATCTGCAACTGCAACACATCTGTTGTTTTTTATCAATTTTTTAAATGAAACTTTTTCATCAATGGTCTCAAGTCTTGCATTAATCAAAGCTTTAAAATCTTTGTCTTTAGCCCATCCTGGAACTAAACCCCATTGTAGATTTTCTAAAGTATTTCCATTTTTATATTTTTTTATTACAGGCAGTTTTTGATATGGATGAGCGTTATAGTTTTCAGTATCTTCAACCTGAATTGCAGATTTTACTAATTTATTTGTTTTTGTTACGGGGTTTTTTACTACGTATCTTCCACACATTATATTGTTTGTTGTTTCATTAATTCTTCTATTTGTTTAATCATTATTTTTGGTGATCTCATAGCAGGGTATATTTCTTGCGCTTGCTCATAACTTCTTATTGCTTTTTCATAATTCTTTAGCTGAATATTTACTAAACCCTGCCCTGCTAAAGCTCCAAAGTGTCTTTGTTCTAAGGCTAATACTTGATCTATATCATTTTGAGATTTTTCAAATTCTCCTAGCATATAAAGCACAGTTGCTCTTTTATTCCAAGCTTCAGCCCAACTTTGATCTAGATTAATAACCTCAGTAAAAATATCTTTTGCTTTTATATAGTTTTGATCTCTCACAAATTGAGAACCCTCCTCTAATCTTGCAGTAAGCTTTTCATCTGTTGGATGGGTGCTCCACAAGGCCCAAATTTCTTGTTCAATTATAAAAGCTACTTTTGATTTATTTGCTTTTAACTCATTAAATAATTGGTTCAGTCTAGTATCTCTTTCGTTTGCTAAAGAACTAACTTGTGAAAATAAATAAAACAAAATTACTAAGAATAACTTCTTCATATTGAAATATTATCAAATATTAGAATTAGAGTCTTTGGTCTTAAGTGTCTTTGTTGTTATTTTTACAACTATAAAAAGAAATATCTTTTTCTTTTTCCTCTTGTTTTATATTGGTTGTGATTTCGTGAATAAGTTCGCCTGTTTTTCTAGTATAGACTGCAGACTCAGAATAATTCCTCTCTTTATCGAATGCTTGAATTAAGAATATATCCTTATTAGAAATTTTAACCTCTAAATCAATTTTATTAAAAAATTCTGATAAATTTTTGACAT
>CACJSX010000014.1 GCA_902596185.1 uncultured Pelagibacteraceae bacterium | reverse complement strand
TGGTTCATTTCGTCCCATTTTTTTATTATTTAATTTTTTATTAGAAATATCATTTTGTTTATTTTCTTTATGCTTGCTTGATTCAATAACAACTTTTAAGTTCATTAAAATAGTTACATAATCTAATTTTAATTTTTCTAATAGATTTGAAAATAATTCAAATGCTTCTTTTTTATATTCAACTAATGGATCTCTTTGACCATAAGATCTTAGACCTATGACTTGTCTTAGTTGCTCCAAATATTGAATGTGCGATTTCCAATTTAAATCAATTGATTGAAGAAAAATTCTTTTTTCAATTTCTTTTGCATGATCTTCACCCAGAAGTTTAATCCGTTCTTTTCTAGTTTCTTGAAATTTATTAGAAATTTTTTCTCTGAAATCTTTATCTTTTGACTCAATGAAATCCTTAAATTCAGTTTCTTCAAAGCTTTTCCCAACTATTTGCTTAGTTTTATTATTAAATTCATTACTTTTAGGATTGGATAAATTTGAGATTTTTAACTTAATTAAATCATCAGATATTTCTTTTAAAAATTGATCTGAATAATCAAAGATATTTTTACTATTCATCGCATTTTTTCTTTGTGAAAACACAACATGCCTTTGATCATTAAGAACATTATCAAATTTGATGAGTGTTTTTCTTATATCAAAATTTCTAGCTTCAACTTTCTGCTGAGCTCTCTCCAATGCTTTATTAATCCATGGATGATCAATACTTTCACCGTCTTTGAGTCCTAGTTTTTCTAGCATACTATTCATAGATTCTGATCCAAAAATTCTCATTAGATCATCCTCCAGACTAACATAAAATACTGAACTGCCTTCATCTCCCTGTCTTCCAGATCTTCCTCTTGCCTGGTTATCGACTCTTCTAGACTCCATTCTTTCTGTGCCAATGACAAATAAACCGCCTAAGGATTTAATTTTATCTTTATCTTTTTTTAGTTGGTCATCTGGAATAGAACCTTTCTTACCACCAAGTTGAATATCAACTCCTCTTCCCGAAATACTTGTTGTAATAATTAATGAATTTTCCTTTCCTGCATTTGCAATTATCTCAGCCTCATTTTCATGATTTTTTGCATTTAACACTACATGTTTAATATTTTTTTGATTTAATAAATTTGAATAAACTTCAGATTTATTAATGCTTGAGGTAAATACTAAAATAGGTTGACCTAGTTTATTTCTTTCAATTATTTTTTCTATAATAGCATCATTCTTTTCTTTTTCTGTTCTAAAAATTAAATCATTAAAATCCTTTCGGATCATTTCTTTGTTTGTAGGAATGACAACAACAGGCAGACTATAAATTTCAAAAAATTCCTCAGACTCTGTAGCAGCTGTACCAGTACAACCAGATATTTTTTTATAAAGTTTAAAATAATTTTGATAAGTAATTGAAGCCAACGTTTGATTTTCAGCTTGTACTTGAATTTTTTCTTTGGCCTCTAATGCTTGATGCAAACCATCTCCAAAACGTCTGCCTTCTAAAATTCTACCAGTAAGTTCATCAATAATTTTAAGACTTTCATCTTGAACAATATAGTCTTTACCTTTTTCAAACAAATGATTTGCACGTAAGGCTTGATTAACATGGTGAACTAAATGTAAATTTTCTGGGTCATAAAAATTATTATTTTTTAAAATACCAGCGTTAGAAAAAAGTTTTTCAACATTATTAATTCCATCATTTGTCAATAAAATGCTCTTTTCTTTTTCATCTATTTCAAAGTCTTTATTATTTAAGATTCTAATTAACTTATCAATTGCTAGATATTGTGCAGTTTTATCTTCAGTCGCTCCTGAAATTACTAAAGGTGTTCTTGCTTCGTCAATTAAACATGAATCTATTTCATCTACTATTGAAAAATTATGATCTCTCTGAACCATTTGTTCTTCAGAGAATTTCATATTATCTCTTAAGTAATCAAAACCTAATTCACTATTAGTTGCATAAGTGATATCACAATTATAGTTTTTCTTACGTTCTGCATCATCTTGATAATTATTAATAAATCCAGAAGTTAGACCTAGAAAATTATATATCTCCCCCATTTCTATTGAGTCTCTTTTTGCAAGATAATCATTAACAGTAACTATATGAACACCTTTTTCGCTTAAGGCATTTAAGTAAGCAGCTAATGTTATTGTTAAAGTTTTTCCCTCTCCAGTTCTCATTTCAGCAATTTTACCCTCATGCAAAGCAACACCTCCAATTAACTGGACATTAAAGTGTCTCTCGTTACGTGTTCTTTTTGCAGCCTCTCTAACTAAAGCAAAAGCTTCAGGAAGTAACTCGTCTAAAGTTTTTCCATCTTTAAACTGATTTCTAAATTCATTAGTTTTTTTTGGAAAGTCGTCGTCATTTAAATTTTTAAAATCTTCCTCGTGTGAGTTTATTTTTTCAACAATTTTACCAATTCTATCTAGCTCTTTTTGATTACTAGATTTGATAAATTTTGTTATTAAATTTAATGGGTTAAACATTACTATTTGATTTATTCTTTACTTATATTGTTTAATATATGTATTAAATAAATAATTTAAACAATATGGGAATTAATTTAACAAATTTTTTATCATCTCAATCAAAAAATACTAAAATGATTGATTTTCAAGACCTTGATCATCTAGATGGTCTTTCAATTTCAGTTGTTTCAGCAAATTTATATAAAGATATCAGAGATGATTTAACTATGTTTTATTTTAGAGAAGGTGCAAATTATGCTTCTGTTTATACACAGTCAAAAATAGTATCTGAAAATATAAAATGGAATATAAATCAAAGACCAAAAAAAATATATTCTCTAATTGTAAACACAAGAAATGCAAATGCTTTCACTGGAAAGCAAGGGTATGAAAGTTTAAAAAAAATAGCAGATTTAACTGCGAAACAATTAAATAAAAAACAAGAAGAAGACGAAGAGAGTCCAAAGAAAATTTCTTCAAAGAATATAATATTTGGTTGTACTGGTACTATTGGAGAAATTTTTCCATATGAAAAAATTTCTAACAATATTCCAAATTTAATAAAAAAAATTACTTATACTCAAAATAAATTTATTTGGATGAAGGCAGCACTTGCAATCATGACTACAGATACAAAGCCAAAATTAGCTATGGAGGAATGCTATATTGGAAGTGAAAAAGTAAAAATATATGGAATTGCTAAAGGTTCAGGAATGATACATCCGAATATGGCTACAACACTTGCGTATATATTTACAGATGCAACTTTATCTAATGACGTTTTAGGAAAGCTATTAAAAAAAAATATAACTAATACATTTAATGCTATTTCTTGTGATGGAGATACCAGCACCAATGATATGGCAACTATCTTTGCAACTAATGAAGTTAAAAATTCTCAAGTAAAAAGTGTGAATGAAAATAAAATTAAAAATTTTGATAAAGCATTAAATAATGTTCTTTTGAATTTGGCCAAAAGAATTGTTTCAGATGGTGAAGGAGCATCAAAATTCATAACAATAAATGTTAGCAAATGTAAAAATGAGATAGATGCAAAAAAAATTGCTTTATCTATTGCAAATTCTCCACTAGTGAAAACTGCAATTTCTGGAGAAGATCCAAATTGGGGCCGAGTTATAATGGCAATCGGTAAAGCTGGGCCTAAAATTAATTTAAAAAAATTATCTGTTAAGTTTGGAAATATAGCAATTGTAGAAGGTGGAAAATTAAATCAAAGTTATGATGAAAAACAAACAGCAAATTATATGAAATCTGAAAATATAGAAATAAACATTGAAACTTTTACAGGAAATAAAAACTTTACAGCTTATACAATGGATTTAACAAAAAAATATATTGAAATTAATGCAGATTATAGAAGTTAACTTATTGAAAAACCAAATTTTACAATTAACTAATAATCATGATTAAATATAAACTTTTTTGTAGCGAATGTAATTTAAAATTTGATAGTTGGTTTGCATCCTCAAATGAGTATGAAAGACTAAAAAAGAAAAAACTTTTAAATTGCCATAATTGCAATTCAGAAAAAGTTGAAAAAACAATTATGGCACCTCAGCTAATAAGTCATAAATCAAAAACTGATGAAAAATTAAACCTAGAAAAATATAATAAAGTAAAAAAAACTATAAAAGATTATCAAAAATTTATTAAAGATAATTTTAATTATGTTGGTGATAATTTTGCATATGAGGCTAGATCAATTCATTATAATGGTAAAAAAAAATCAAAAGGTATTTACGGTAGTGCATCAAAGGAAGATTTAAAAGAATTAAAAGAAGAAGGTATAGATGCTCAGATGATTCCTTGGATAGATGAAAAAGAAAATTAGTTTTTAATAAACTTTGCTATGTAATTTACAGATAAATCTTTAGAGATACTCCATTCATCCTTAATAATATTAAAGTTCATACCCTCTAATTTATTGAGAGATAAATCATACTTCATCAAAATTTTTTTAAGATCCTCAGGTTTAACAAATTTTTCCCATTCGTGTGTTCCAATTGGTAGCCACCTCAAAACATACTCTGCTCCAACAATCGCAAAAACATAAGATTTCAAAGTTTTATTTATTGTTGCAACAAACATTAGTCCATTTTTTTTCAAAAGCTTTGAGCATGACTTTAGAAAAAAATCTATATCTTCCACGTGTTCAACAATTTCCATATTTAAAATGACATCAAATTTTTTTTCAATTTTAAGTTTTTCTGGTGATGAACATAAATAATTAATTTTTAGCTTATTTTTTTTTGAATGAAGTTTTGCAATTTTTATATTTTTATCTGATGCATCAATACCTGTTACATTAGCACCCATTCTTGACATTGGTTCAGATAACAATCCTCCACCACATCCAATATCTAAAATTTTTATTCCTAATAAAGGTTTGGATTTATTTTTTAATTTGAAATTATTAATAATATTTTCTTTTATATATTTTATTCTTGTTGGATTAAATTTATGAAGTGGTTTGAATTTACCCTCTGGATCCCACCATTCATTGGCCATTTTAGAAAATTTATCTATTTCTTTTTTATTTACACTAGTCATTGTGATAAATAGTTGACATAATAATTTAGATGTATTTTATCCATTATTTATTAAATATTAATAATTAAAGCTAGCATGAAAACCATCGTATTAAAATTTGGCGGAACATCTGTAGGAACTATAGATAGAATTAAAAAGGTATGCAAAATTATTGCTTTTTACAAAAAGAAAAAAAATAAGTTAGTAGTTGTTTCATCGGCAATGAGTGGTGTGACAAATGAGTTAGTTAGTAAATCTAAACTTATAAGTAGCAATTTTGATAGAGCAGAATATGATGCATTAGTTTCGACTGGAGAGCAAGCATCATGTGCACTTATTGCTGGTAGACTAAAACATAATGGGTTTAAATCGAGATCTTGGACATCATGGCAATTACCTATTTTAACAGATGGTCCTCATTCAAGTGCAAGGATTAGTTCAGTTGGTATCAAAGAACTAAATAAATATATAAATTCAGGTGGAATACCTATAATCACAGGATTTCAGGGTGTAAGTAAAGATTTAAGAATAACAACAATCGGAAGAAGCGGATCTGACGCAACTGCAATTATGCTTGCAAAATTTATTAAAGCTGATGAGTGTATAATATATACTGACGTAGATGGAGTTTATACTACTGATCCAAGGCAGTATAAAAAAGCAAAAAAAATTAAAAAAATTTTTTATGACGAAATGTTAGAAATGGCATCTCTCGGTTCAAAAGTAATGCAACCTACATCGGTTCAGGATGCAAAGCTGAATAAGATTGATGTTAAAGTAAAATCTTCATTTGTATCAAAATCTGGTACCTTAATAACAAATTCTAAAAAAGCATTTAGTGACCAAATTATTACTGGAATTTCATCAACAAAAAATGATGCTAAAATTACAATTGTAGGAGTAAAAGATAGACCTGGTGTTGCTGCTTCTATTTTTAAACCACTATCGAAAAATCTTATCAATGTAGATATGGTGGTTCAAAATATATCTTTAGATGGAAAAGAGACAGATCTTACATTTACTATAAAAGCTGATGATTTAAAAAAAACAGAAAAATTAATTAAACAAAATAAAAAAATATCTTTTAAAAAATTATCTTTTGATAAAGGTGTTTCTAAAGTTTCAATCATTGGTGTTGGTATGATAACGACTCCAGGTATAACATATAGAATGTTCCAGGCACTAGCCTCAAAAAAAATTAATATTTTGGTTATTTCTACCTCAGAGATAAAAATTTCAGTTCTAGTTTCTGTTAAGCATGTTAAAAGAGCAATAGCTGCTTTACATAAAGAATTTAAATTAGATTAATTATAATGAGTTTAAGACCATTTAGAGATATTAAAAGAAGAAAAACAAAAGTAATAAATGTTGGAAATGTAAAGATTGGAGGCGACAATCCAATCTCTGTTCAATCAATGACAAATACTTTAACTACGGATGTTAAAGCGACCATAAAACAAATTAATGATATAGCTGAGGAAGGTGCTGATATTGTAAGAGTGTCTTGTCCAGATGAGGACTCTTCAAAAGCATTAAAAGAAATAATAAAACATGTATCAATACCAGTAGTTGCAGATATACATTTTCATTATAAAAGGGCTATTGAGGCAGCAGAAAATGGAGCTAGCTGTTTAAGAATTAATCCAGGAAATATTGGAGATGAAACAAAGATACACGAGGTATTGAAAGCAGCAAAGAATAATAATTGTTCAATAAGAATTGGAGTAAATGCAGGTTCTCTGGAAAAAGATATTTTAGAGGAATTCAAAGAGCCTTGTCCAGAGGCATTAGTTAAAAGCGCTTTAAGAAATATAAAAATTTTAGAAGATAAAGATTTTTTAAATTTTAAGATAAGTGTCAAATCATCAGATGTATTCCTTTCGATAGCAGCATATAGACAACTATCTAAAGTTATAGATTATCCTTTACACCTTGGAATTACAGAGGCAGGAAGTTTTGTATCTGGAAGCATAAAATCATCAATAGGGCTTGGTAGTTTATTAATGGATGGAATTGGAGATACCATTAGAATTTCTTTATCTGACAACCCAACTCAAGAGGTGAAAATTGGTAATGAGATATTAAAATCACTAAATCTGAGAAATAGAGGAGTAAAGATCATTTCTTGCCCTTCTTGTGCAAGACAAGCATTTCAAGTAATTGATACTGTTAAAATATTGGAAGAAAAATTAGCTCATATAAAAACTCCAATAACACTATCAATTATTGGCTGTGTTGTTAATGGACCAGGAGAAGCTGCAATGACAGATATAGGAATTACTGGAGGGGGAAAAGGAAATAATATGCTTTATTTATCCGGTGTTCAGAATGAAAAAGTTTTGACTGATGACATAATTAATAAGGTTGTAAGCGAAGTTGAGAAAAAAGCATCTGAACTAGAGAACTAATTATGATACCCTTAAAAACAGTTGAGGAATTAATAATAAGACATGCATCTATAGAAAAAGATTTGTCCTCAGGTGGACTAGACAACAAATTATTTGCAGAAAAATCTAAAGAATACTCAGATTTAAATGAGATCGTTGGAAGTGCCAAAGATTATATTTCTTTTCAAACTGAAAAAGAAGAATTAGAGAAAATTTTAAATGATAGTTCTGCTGATGAAGAATTAAAAAAAATGGCAGATTTGGAATTGTTAGATTTACAAAATCGATATGATGATAATGAAAAAAAACTAAAATTATTTTTATTGCCAAAAGATGAAGCTGATAAAAAAAATGCAATTATTGAAATAAGAGCGGGCACAGGTGGATTAGAGGCAAGTTTGTTTGCATCAGATTTATATAAAATGTATGAAAAAATCAGTCAAAAAAAGAGATGGTCTTTGGAATTAATTTCAATATCGAGAAGTGATGCTGGAGGTTTAAAGGAAGTAATTGCATCGATTAAAGGTAGCAATATTTATTCAACTTTAAAATATGAAAGTGGGGTTCATAGAGTACAAAGAGTGCCAGATACTGAAACTCAAGGAAGAGTTCATACATCAGCAGCAACAGTAGCTGTTTTACCTGAAGCAGAGGAGGTCGATGTAAAAATAAATGACTCTGATTTGAGAATTGATGTGTTTAGAGCAGGCGGTCCAGGTGGTCAATCTGTTAATACAACAGATAGTGCTGTGAGAATTACACATATTCCTACAGGGATATCTGTGTCTCAACAAGATGAAAAATCACAACACAAAAACAAAGCTAAAGGAATGAAAATTTTAAGAGCCAGACTTTATGAACTTGAAAGATCTAGAATTGACACAGAGAGATCTAAAGACCGTAAAACAAAAATTGGTTCGGGAGATAGATCAGAAAGAATAAGAACATATAATTTTCCTCAAGGCAGAGTCACAGATCATAGAATAAATTTAACTTTACATAAATTGAATGAGTTTTTAGAGGGAGAAGTATTTGACGAAATGATAGAGTCATTAACTTTGCACGCTCAAGAAGAAAGTTTAAGTAACTTAAAATAAATGAACATAGAATCAGCGATCAGAGAAGGAGTAAAAATTTTAAAGGATAAAGATATTTTAACTGCTTTGTTAGATACAGAACTTTTGATGGCTAAAGCTGTCAATAAAGACAGAAAATATGTATTATTGAATTTTTATAAAAAATTAAATAAAAAGAAATTAATTAATTTTAAAAAATTAATTCAAAAAAGATCAAAAAGAAAACCTGTTGCCTATTTAACAAATAAAAAGTTTTTCTGGAAATCAGATTTTTTTATCAACTATGGCACATTAATACCGCGACCAGAAACAGAGTTAATAGTTGAAAATGTATTAAATTTAACTAAAAATAAATACAAATTAAACATTTTAGATATTGGGATTGGTTCCGGGTGTATTTTGTTATCTATTTTGAATGAAAGAAAAGATTTCTACGGCACTGGAATAGATTTAAGTCAAAATAGCTTAAATATTAGTAAAATTAATGCAAATAATCTTAATGTTAGTTCAAGATTAAAATTATTTAAAACAGATGTTGACAAATTCTTTTTAGGCAAATATGATTTAATCGTTTCTAATCCTCCTTATATTAATAATTATAATATTAAATATTTGGAGAAAGATGTTTCTAAGTTTGAACCAAAATTAGCCTTAGATGGAGGATTAGATGGATTAGCAGTATTTAGAAAGGTTATTAAAAAATCTTCTAAGCTGATTAAAAAAAATGGTAAGTTGATATTAGAGATTGGATTTGATCAAAAAACTAAAGTAATAAATTTGCTAAAAAAAGAAGGTTTTTATATAAATAGAACTCAAAAAGATCTATCAAGAAATGATCGTTGCATAATTAGTACAAAAATATAATCAATTTTATATATGGTAACATTTAGAAATAACAACAATAACAATAGAAGAAATAATTTTAGAAGAAATGAAAGAAATTTTAAGTCTAGTGGAGATAGACAAAAATTTAGTTCGAGTTTTTCTAATAATGATAACTTTAAAAGAAAAGCTCCCGGCAGAAATAACCATAATGCTCCAAAATTGATTGAAAAATATAATGAATTAGCGAGAGAAGCCTTATCTAATGGGGATAAAATTTTGTCTGAAAATTATCTTCAACATGCAGATCATTTTACAAGAGTATTAAATGAAAAAGAAAATTTTAGAAAAGAAAAATTTATACAAAATAGGTCTGAAGAGAATATTAGTTCTGGAGAAGTAAATATTAATAACTCTGAACAAATTCAAGATCAAGATATAGTTGAACCATCAAATGAAGAGACAAAAATAGAGAAAAGCGCAAAATCTCAAGCTGAAATAAACTAGTTTATTCCAATAATTTTTTCTGATTTCAAAACATCTAATTTAATTTTTTTAGTTTCAAAAAGTTTTCTTTCTTTACCTTTTAAAATTTTTCCTGAAGGAAGTTTTAATTTTTGTGAATTCACTTTTTTTCCATTAACAATCACTTCATAGTGTAAATGAGGTCCAGTTGATTTACCAGTGGATCCAACATATCCAATTATTTGACCTTGTTTAACTCTAATTCCAGATTTAATTCCACGGGCAAATTTTGACATGTGAGCGTATACAGTTTGATAAGTTGAGTTATGTTTTATTTTAACACAATTTCCGCCACCTCCACACCAACCAGCTTTTTTAACAACTCCATCACCTGAAGCCATTATTGGTGTGCCAGTTGGTGCTGCAAAATCTGTACCTCTATGCATTTTGTTATACCCATCAATAGGATGTTTTCTCATACCGAAAGGAGATGAAAGTCTTGCTCCATTTATCGGTGTTTTCATTAAAGCTTTTTTTACACTTTTTCCATTTTTATCATAATGACCTTCACTTCCTTCTTTATCAAAAAAATAAAGATCATTGTCTTGACCACTTAGTTTTAGATTTGCAAAAAGAATTTCTCCTGTTTCAATTATTTCATTTTTTTCATTAATAAATATTTCGTACATTATCTGAAACTTATCTTTTCTTCTTATATCTCTTTGGAAATCGACTTGAAAACCATAAATCCTTGCAAATTCTATAATTATATTTGCAGGAATAGTTTCATCTGTAGCAGCTTTGTAGAGACTCTGTAAAATTAAATTTTCTTTGTAGACAATTTCTTTATTTAATTTAATGGATATAATTTCTTGATTAAAATTATCATTTTCAATATTTCTTCTTAAAAATACTTTTTGTGTATTTGAAATTTGAAAAGTAAATTCTGTAATTTTATTATTTGTTTTATCTAAACTAAATAGAATAATTTGTTTGGTATTTAATTTGTTGAGATTTATTTTTTTCTTAAGAGAATTTTTAATTTTAACTATCTCTTTTTTATTTATAGAGTAATTCTCTAAAATTTTATCAAATGTTTCACCAGGTTTTATTTTATGCTTTATTTTTTTATATTTTGGTTCTAGGTTTTCAACAATATGGCTAAGTGTTTTTTGAAAATAAATGTTTTCGACAAAATTATTATATAGGTTGGAAGAAATTTTTTTTTGATAATTAAAATAGCTGGTCGAAATTGCAGTTATAAATATTAGAAAAACTAATCCAAAGATTTCAAAATTTTTCTTTATTTTGCTGTTTAAGTTTTTTAGCATTTAAATATTAGAAGATTACAATTATTAGTTTAGAGAATGACAAAATGCAAAAAAAACACTAAAAATATGGCTTTTTTATCTTAATTTTTATTCTTAAAAGCTTGATTTCCTTTAATTTTAGCCTATAAGCACTGAACTTTCTCAATAAAATTATTGTAAATACAATAAATAAACGAGGATTATTGAGCCTTTTTAGCTCAATTAGCTATTTAAAAAGTAAAAATTTAAGAAGAGAAGTGTGGACGGTTAAGGTTACCAAAAATTTGTCGTACACACTTCAATCACATATAAATTTTATTCTTAGAATTTATATGGAAGCTAGTGTGCGCCGTTTTTAAACTTGAGAGTTTGATCATGGCTCAGAACGTACGCTGGCGGCACGCCTAACACATGCAAGTCGAACGAAGTAGCAATACTTAGTGGCAGACGGGTGAGTAACATGTGGGTATCTGCCCTTTGGCCTGGAATAACACGAGGAAACTTGTGCTAATACCGGATAAGTCTTTACGGAGAAAGCTTTATGCACCATTGGATGAGCCTGCATTTGATTAGTTTGTTGGTGGGGTAATGGCCTACCAAGACTGTGATCAATAGCTGATTTGAGAGGATGATCAGCCACATTGGGACTGAGACACGGCCCAAACTCCTACGGGAGGCAGCAGTGGGGAATCTTGCACAATGGAGGAAACTCTGATGCAGCGATGCCGCGTGAGTGAAGAAGGCCCTTGGGTTGTAAAGCTCTTTCGTCGGGGAAGAAAATGACTGTACCCGAATAAGAAGGTCCGGCTAACTTCGTGCCAGCAGCCGCGGTAATACGAAGGGACCTAGCGTAGTTCGGAATTACTGGGCTTAAAGAGTTCGTAGGTGGTTGAAAAAGTTGGTGGTGAAATCCCAGAGCTTAACTCTGGAACTGCCATCAAAACTTTTCAGCTAGAGTATGATAGAGGAAAGCAGAATTTCTAGTGTAGAGGTGAAATTCGTAGATATTAGAAAGAATACCAATTGCGAAGGCAGCTTTCTGGATCATTACTGACACTGAGGAACGAAAGCATGGGTAGCGAAGAGGATTAGATACCCTCGTAGTCCATGCCGTAAACGATGTGTGTTAGACGTTGGAAATTTTTTTTCAGTGTCGCAGCGAAAGCAATAAACACACCGCCTGGGGAGTACGACCGCAAGGTTAAAACTCAAATGAATTGACGGGGACCCGCACAAGTAGTGGAGCATGTGGTTTAATTCGAAGATACGCGCAGAACCTTACCAACACTTGACATGTTCGTCGCGACTTTAAGAGATTAAAGTTTTCGGTTCGGCCGGACGAAACACAGGTGCTGCATGGCTGTCGTCAGCTCGTGTCGTGAGATGTTGGGTTAAGTCCCGCAACGAGCGCAACCCTCACTTTTAGTTGCCATCATTTAGTTGGGCACTCTGAAAGAACTGCCAGTGATAAGCTGGAGGAAGGTGGGGATGACGTCAAGTCCTCATGGCCCTTACGTGTTGGGCTACACACGTGCTACAATGGTATCTACAACAGGAAGCAAAATCGCGAGGTTAAGCAAATCCTTAAAAGATACCTCAGTTCGGATTGCACTCTGCAACTCGAGTGCATGAAGCTGGAATTACTAGTAATCGTGGATCAGCGTGCCACGGTGAATGCGTTCCCGGGTCTTGTACACACCGCCCGTCACACCATGGGAGTTGGTTCTACCTTAAGGCAAGGTTTCAAACCCTTGACCACGGTATAGTCAGCGACTGGGGTGAAGTCGTAACAAGGTAGCCGTAGGGGAACCTGCGGCTGGATTACCTCCTTTCTAAGGATGAATAAAAGTAAAATTTTATTCTAAATAATATACAGGTAATGTTGACCGTCCTCATTTCTCTTCTTGAATTAGTGTTTCTCTTGCATGGGGGCCGGTAGCTCAGTTGGTTAGAGCACACCCTTGATAAGGGTGGGGTCGAAAGTTCGAGTCTTTCTCGGCCCACCAATTTAAGATCTTGGGGGATTAGCTCAGCTGGGAGAGCGCCTGATTTGCATTCAGGAGGTCAGCGGTTCGATCCCGCTATCCTCCACCAAAAAAACACTTAGTTATAAAAATTGTAAATAAAATAATTAATATCAATATCTATATCCGAACATTAGTAATGTTATTAGCTAATGTTCAAAATAAAAATTTGATTCAACACAGAATTTTTTTCTGTGCATAAATCAAGCGTTTAAGGGCGTGTAGTGGATGCCTTGGCACTGAAAGCCGATGAAGGACGTGATATACTGCGATAAGTTTCGGGGAGCTGTATGTAAGTTTTGATCCGAAAATTTCCGAATGGGGAAACCCACCACTTTATGTGGTACTTTAAACTGAATACATAGGTTTAAAGAGACAACCTGGAGAACTGAAACATCTAAGTAACCAGAGGAAAAGAAATCAATTGAGATTCCGTTAGTAGTGGCGAGCGAACGCGGACTAGGCCAGTAGTTTTGTTAAAAAAATTTGAATAGTTTGGAAATGCTAACCATAGAGGGTGATAGTCCCGTATGAGTAATGTTTAACAAAATTCTTGAGTAAAGCGGGACACGTGAAATCCTGCTCGAACATAGGGGGACCACCCTCTAAGCCTAAATACTCTTCAGTGACCGATAGTGAACTAGTACCGTGAGGGAAAGGTGAAAAGAACCCCTATTAGGGGAGTGAAATAGAACCTGAAACCGCATGCCTACAATCAGTCGAAGCTCTTTTTAGAGTGACGGCGTACCTTTTGTATAATGGGTCAGTGACTTAATTTATTAAGCAAGCTTAAGCCATCTAGGTGTAGGCGTAGCGAAAGCAAGTCTTAATAGGGCGATTAGTTTAATGAATTAGACCCGAAAACGAATGAGCTTACCATGAGCAGGTTGAAAGTAAGGTAACACTTACCGGAGGACCGAACCAGTTGACGTTGAAAAGTCTTTGGATGACTTGTGGTAAGGGGTGAAAGGCCAACCAAATTCGTAGATAGCTGGTTTTCCGCGAAAACTATTTAGGTAGTGCGTTGAATAAATAGACATTTAGAGGTAGAGCACTAAATGGGCTAGGGGGAAGAGATTCTTACCAAACCTAATAAAACTCCGAATGCTAAATGTTGTTCTTCAGCAGACAGACTGTGGGTGCTAAGGTCCATGGTCGAGAGGGAAAGAGCCCAGACCACCAGATAAGGTCCCCAAATTATGATTAAGTGTGAAAGGATGTGGAAATTCCTTAACAGCCGGGAGGTTGGCTTAGAAGCAGCCATCCTTTAAAGATAGCGTAACAGCTCACCGGTCTAATAGAGTTTCTGCGCCGAAGATGTAACGGGGCTAAAATCATATACCGAATCTGTGGATTTATAATTTTTTCGAAAATTATAACTGGTAGCGGAACGTTCTGTAAGCCTGTGAAGGGATACCCGTGAGGGATCCTGGAGGTATCAGAAGTGCGAATGCTGACATAAGTAACGATAAAAGAAGTGAAAAACTTCTTCGCCGAAAATCCAAGGGTTTCTGCGCAAGGTTAATCCGCGCAGAGTTAGTCGGCACCTAAGGCGAGGGCGAAAGCCGTAGTCGATGGAAATAAGGTTAATATTCCTTAACCAGATGGTAGTGACGGATCTTGTAAGTTGTAAGTTCTTAATGGATTGAGCTTGCCGCGAAAAGGTTCCAAGAAATAGCTCCATCATAAGACCGTACCCTAAACCGACACAGGTGGATTAATAGAGTATATTTAGGCGCTTGAGAGAATGATGTTGAAGGAACTCGGCAAAATACTTCCGTAACTTCGGGATAAGGAAGACCTTCTTGTAGGCAACTATAAGAGGGTGGCACAAGCCAGGGAGAAGCGACTGTTTATCAAAAACACAGGGCTCTGCTAACACGTAAGTGGATGTATAGGGTCTGACGCCTGCCCGGTGCTGGAAGGTTAATGCGGTTGGTGCAAGCTAACTTCTGAAGCCCCAGTAAACGGCGGCCGTAACTATAACGGTCCTAAGGTAGCGAAATTCCTTGTCGGGTAAGTTCCGACCTGCATGAATGGCGTAACGATTTCTCCGCTGTCTCCAACATCAACTCAGTGAAATTGAATTCTCCGTGAAGATGCGGAGTTCGCGTAGTTAGACGGAAAGACCCCGTGCACCTTTACTGCAACTTTACATTGGTATTAGGAAAAACATATTTAGTATAGGAGGGAGACATTGAAGCAAAGGCGTCAGCTTTTGTGGAGTCGCCAGTGAAATACCTCTTTTGTTTTTCTTGGTATCTAACTGATTGCCGTTATCCGGCATCAAGACATTGTATGGTGGGTAGTTTGACTGGGGCGGTCGCCTCCCAAATAGTAACGGAGGCGTGCGAAGGTAGGCTCAGAACGGTCAGAAATCGTTCGTAGAGTGCAATGGCATAAGCCTGCCTGACTGTGAGACTGACAAGTCGAGCAGAGACGAAAGTCGGTCATAGTGATCCGGTGGTTCTGAGTGGAAGGGCCATCGCTCAACGGATAAAAGGTACGCCGGGGATAACAGGCTGATACTGCCCAAGAGCTCATATCGACGGCAGTGTTTGGCACCTCGATGTCGGCTCATCACATCCTGGGGCTGGAGCAGGTCCCAAGGGTTTGGCTGTTCGCCAATTAAAGTGGTACGTGAGCTGGGTTCAGAACGTCGTGAGACAGTTCGGTCCCTATCTGCTATGCGTGTAGAAGAATTGAGAGGAGTTGACCCTAGTACGAGAGGACCGGGTTGAACATACCACTGGTGGACCGGTTGTAGCGCCAGCTGCAGTGCCGGGTAGCTAAGTATGGACGAGATAACTGCTGAAAGCATCTAAGCGGGAAACTCACCTCAAAACTAGTTCTTCCAATAGAGCCGTGGTAGACCACCACGTTGATAGGCTGGATGTGGAAGCGCAGTAATGCGTGCAGCTGACCAGTACTAATAGCTCAATTGGCTTGATTTATGCACTGAAAAAAATTTTTTAATATTAATCGTTAGATATTCTTCTTAAAATAAATAATTACTATTACACCTATTTATTTGAGATTAATTTTTTTTTTTATTCGTCAGTGAATAAAAAAAAATAAGAAGAAAGTTTAATTTATAATTTGTACAGAAACTATTTGTCCTGAATGAAAAGCTATGTATTTAAATTCACTTTCGGAAAATATTTCTGTCATAGCTTTATATTCACCATTTTTCCATGCTGGTAAATTATAATAATCATCAAAAATTATTATAGCTCCTTTAATTAACTTAGGTTTTATTCTTTCTAAAATAAACTTTGTTGTTTCATATGTGTTTACATCTATATGGACAAAATTTACTTTATTTGTATTTTCTTTCAAAAAATTATCTAAAGTTTTTTGGATATCTCCAATAATTAATTCTACATTAGTGTTTACCTTGGGAGGTTTGCCACCTCTATCCCATGCACCTTTTATTCTTGTTTTATTACCAATCCAGTTTTCTGTATTCCCAGTAAAATTATCAAAACCATAAATTTTTTTGTTTTTAAGATAATTAGAAAAAAAATTAATTGTTGAACCAGTTGCTACACCAAACTCTAAATATAAATGCTCTGTTTGAGTATCAGTATCATTTTCTAAAGCTTCTAAAATTGAAAAATCTCTAATATCTCTATGAGTATTAAATAACATTGAATTTGGAAAGTATTTTTTAAAATAATGATAACACTCTTCAAATTGATCAATCTGATAACGATGAATAGGATTAAACATGTCTAATCTCTGTTTCCTTAAATGTTCTGTTAAACTTGTTAGAAAAGCATCACCAAAAAATTTGAATGTCTTATATAAAAATTTTTTCATTTTTTAGTTATAAATATTTAAAATTTAAATTTATTATTTCACCATTTTTATACCAATAATTTATAGTCATAATAGCTTTATTTTTGATAAAATTCTTTTTTAGTTTATAAAGCAATTTATTTATTTTATGGTTAAAAGAGATTATTTAAAAACTAAGTACCAATATTGTAATACTTAAAAATGATAAAATTATTATTAAAATCATTTAATTTAATTGAATTTAAATATAAATTAACTTTGTTATTTATAGTCTTTCTGGGAGTTGCAATATCTTTATTTGAAGTTCTTAGCATTGGAATAATATTTCCAATTATAGAAATGTTAATCTATGAAAATATAGATGATAGTAAATTTTATAATCTTATTAAACATATTTATATTTTTGAAAGCAAAGAAAGTCTTTTTAAATTTATCGCATTAGCAACAGTATTTATTTTTATTATAAAAAATATTTTGTTAGTATTTTCAAAATATATTAAAGATAGTTTTTTGTTTGATTTGAGAAACAATCTTGAGGTAGATTTTTTTAATGAATACATAAATAAAGACTTACTATTTCATAAGAATACAAACTCAGCAAAATTAATTACAGATCTAAATACTGAAATTTCTATTTTGATAAAAAGTGTTTTGTTGGGTAGTTTAGAATTATTATCTTGTTTAATTATAATAATTTTTTCTTTGACTATGATTTTTTTCGTTAACTATTATATGTCTATTTTTATAATATTGTTAATTGCTTTTCTTTATTTTTTTGTAATAAAAATATTTAAAAGAAAAGTTGTAAATTTAGGATTGCAAAGATCAAATTATCAGACAGCAAGATTAAAGCTTATTCAAGAAAGTTTTAATAGTATCAATGATGTTAAAAATAATTTTTTAGAAAAAAATTTATCTATTAATCTCAAAAAAATTTTATATAAAATTTCAAAGTCTAAGCTTTATATATACTTTATAAGTTTTTTACCCCAAGTTATTTCTGAAATTATAATAATACTCAGCTTATTTATTGGTTTTATGTATGCGTTAAATAACAATTTAGATTTAAAATTTTATCTTCCAGAAATAAGTTTAATAATTTTAACATTTTTAAGATTGTCTCCAACAGCAAATAAAATGATAAATCATTTAAATAATATAACTTATGCCGGACCTACTGTAGAGAGACTTTCAAATGGCATTGGTACTTTAAATAAACATAAATTTAAAAAAATTGAAATAATAAATAAAATAGATTTTAATAATTTTATTAAATTTAATTCTGTTTGTTTTGGTTATAGTAAAAATTATGAAGTTCTAAAGAATATAAATTTAGAAATAAAAAAAAATTCAATTGTAGGAATTTATGGAGACTCTGGGTCTGGAAAAACAACTTTACTTAATTTATTGATTGGTTTCTATAGACCAACTTCTGGAGAAATTTTGGTTGATGATCAAAATATTAACAAATTAAATAATTATAAAGATTGGCTAATTAATATTGGATATGTGCCACAAAATAGTTTTATATTTGATGACACAATTTATAATAATATCACTTTAAATTTCATAAATGATAAAAAGAACGATTTAAAATTATTCGAGGTTTTAGAAAAATCTGAATTAAAAAATTTTATAAATAATCTGCACAAAGGATTAGATACAACTCTGGGGGAATTGGGTTCAAGGATTTCAGGTGGTCAAAAGCAAAGAATAGCTTTGGCAAGAGTGCTATACCAAAATAAAGATATAATAATCCTAGATGAGGCGACAAACTCGCTAGATAAAATAACTGAACAAAAGTTTCTAGGATTCAATAAATTTTATAATTTGTTTTTCAACATTTTTTGTTTTTTTTGTGTTTAAAAAATATTTTTTTCTTTGATTTTCAATTGTAGGGTATTTTTTTTTAATTAGTAAATTTTTTACATGAGTTTCTAATTCTTTTTTATTTCTACTTTTAAGCGTTAACTTTTTTTCATCATATACTGATTGATAAAAAAATTTTTTATGTTTAAGAGACCATAATTCTATTGGATATTTATTAAATGCAACACAATCTAGTATGCTATTTGTACCATACTTGAATATCAGAATATCACTATCGATTATATCTTGGGCAATGTTATTTTTAGAAATTTTAAAATTTTTTAATTGTTTATAATTAAAATATTTTTCAAATCCTTCTTTTGC
>CACJSX010000013.1 GCA_902596185.1 uncultured Pelagibacteraceae bacterium | reverse complement strand
ATAATAATAAAACAAGCGCCTAAAATATGATAAAACATAAATTTTTCACTAAAAAAAATCATCGCCATTATTGCGCTCAAAATTGGCATTAGGTGTAAAAAAACACCAGATCGATTAGCACCAATCATAGATATTCCTTTAATCCATAAAATAAAAGATGCCAAACCTGGAAACAAAACTACATAAGATAGAATTAAAATAAATGGTAATTCCAAATTAATTCTAAATCCAATTTGATATTCAATAAAATAAACTGGTATCAAAAATATTAAACCAAAAGTAATTACTACTTGAAGTAATGATATTTGAGTTAATTCATATTTTTTTCCTTTTAACAATGTAGAATATAAAGCCCATGAGAACATTGCTATAACCATAGTTATATCCCCTTTATTAAAATCTAAATTTTTTAATACCTCTAAGTTTGCTTTTGTTATAATCATAATTACACCTGCAAAAGAAAACACTACCCCTATAATTTGAAAAATATTTGTCTTTTCAATTTTTAAAATTGAAGAAAACAACATGATCATCACAGGTATAGTTGAAATCATTAAAACTCCACTAATCACCTGAGTAAAATTTAATGAATAATAAACAATTGAATTAAATACCGTAATACTAGTAACTCCCAAAACAATGAAAAGCTTATAGTTTTTAATTATATAGTTTCTTTTCTCTAATATTTCAGGAATTGTAAAAGGTGCTAAAATCAACCAAGCAAAAAGCCATCGGTAAAAATTTAGTGAAAAAGGTGGAACTTCATAAAAACTTGCAAGTTTACCTACTACAAAATTTCCTGCCCAGAAAGTTACTGTTAAAAATAGATATAAATAAGCTAAAAAATTATTATCTTTAGTCACTTAACTAAATCTAAGCGAACTATAAGGTTTTAAATCTAAATTTGTATTTTCGTTCGCTATCATCCCTGAAACAATCTTTCCAGAAATTGGGCCTAAAGTCCATCCTAAATGATGATGCCCAAAACAATAATAAATATTTTTATGATTTTTTGATGGTCCCATAACAGGTAAAAAATCTGGTAAAGTTGGTCTAAATCCCAACCACTCATCCTCATGCTCAGGTAAATCACCAAGCATATATTTTGCATTATTTATCAAATTTTTAACTCTTGATTTAGATAATGGATTATCTAATCCACCAAATTCTACAGTTCCAACAACTCTTAAGCCTTGTTCCATTGGCGTTATTCCAAATCCACGGTTAGAAAATATTACAGGTCTGCTTAATAAATGATCACAATTTTTGAAATGGATATGATATCCGCGCTCTGTATCTAAAGGAATTTTCTCACCAAGATTATCTGTTAATTTTTTTGAAAAAGCTCCACAAGCTATTACTGCTTTATCAAAAACATAACTTTGAGTTTCAGTTTTAAATACCGGTTTCTCTTCATCAAAATTAATATCGTTAATATTAACTTTGTTAAATTTTCCACCTTTTTGCAAAAATAAATCAAATAGTTTTAAAAGAATTCTTTTTGGATTTCTTGCATGTCTTGCGTAAGGATAAAATACACCCCCATGGTAGAATGGTTTTATATGTGGTTCAAGATCGTGAATCTCAGCTTTATTTACTAATTTTTGTTCAACTCCTAATTCCTCCCTTACTCTGATTTCTAATTCTCTACTTTTTAAATCTTTGTCATTCCAAATATAAAGAATACCTTTATTTTCAACTAAACCTTCCAGGTCTATCTCTTCAAATAATTCATCATATGCAGGTAAAGCTAGATCTAAAATTTGGTGCATATTTTTAGCAGTATGCATCATCTTAGTCTTAGTAGTATTCATAATAAATTTTATAAACCATGGAATCATTTTAGGAACGTAATTCCATTTTAAAGCAAGTGGACCTGAGGAACTAAGCAACATTGCAGGCACATCTGCTAGAACATCAGTTCTGTTTAAAGAAAGAGATGCATAAGGTGAAAAGTGACCTGCATTACCATAAGATGCAGCTTGGCTACCTGGATTGTCTCTGTCAAAGATAGTTACATGGAAACCTTTTTTTTGAAGAAACAAAGCGTTTGATACACCCTGTATTCCAGCTCCAACTATTCCTACTTTAAGGTTTTTATTCATAAAATTGTTATACAAGTAAATATTAAATTATCAGAGTGACAAATTATGCAAATTTAAATTTAGTTATGCAATCATTTGTTTATGATTTATTTTTGCACTCAATACTATGCCAAAACCAATCATAGTGGCCAACATTGAAGAACCTCCATACGACATGATAGGTAATGGAGAACCAACTATAGGTAGTAGGCCCAAAACCATAGATAAGTTTACCACAATATAAATAAAGATTGCAAAAGCATAACCAAAACAAAAAAGTCTAGCAAAATTACTTCTTGAAATTGCTCCTATTCTTACAATTCTAAAAATTATTATTGAGTATAATATCAAAAGACCAACTGAGCCTATAAAACCAAACTCTTCTGAAAATAAAGTAAATATAAAATCTGTGTGTTTTTCAGGTAAAAAATCTAAGTAGCTCTGAGTTCCTTTTAAAAAACCTTTTCCGTTAAGGCCTCCTGAACCAATAGCTATTTTTGACTGAATAATTTGATATCCAGCACCCAAAGGGTCTCTGTCTGGATCTAAAAAAGTTAATATTCTTAATTTTTGATATGGTTTAAGAAATGATATTATAAATGGAAGTGAAATTAAGAAAGTAATAAATGAGTATATAAAATATTTAATTTTCATGCCTCCTAACCACAATATAATTAATCCACTTAAAGCAATTAATATAGATGTACCAAGATCAGGTTGAGCAATTACGAAAATTATTGGAATTATTATAATCGATAACACTATAGTTATACTAGTAAACGAATTAACATTTTCTATTTTTATTCTATGAAAGTATTTCGCAAGACACATTATGATTGCTACTTTCATAAGTTCTGAAGGTTGTAGAACAAATAAATAAAGATTCATCCATCTCTGTGAACCAGAAGACATTATTCCAAAAAATGAAACATAAATTAATAAAAGTATTACTATAAAGTAGATTATATAAGAAAAGTTATGCCAAAATTTTATATTCAGGAAAGCTATAAAAATCATTAAGGGAAAAAAAACTGCAAGTTTTACAAAATGATTTTTTGTATGAAAAAGTATTTCACCACCATCTGTAGAATACATAACAAAAACACTTAATACAGAAAGAAGAATAATAGAAGTCAACAATATGTAATCTAATTTTTTTATTTTTTGAAATAATGTAATGTCATTACTCAATCTATCGTGCTGAAACATTTAAACGGTAATCCTCTCAAAATTTGATTGTTTATTTCTTAAATCATGTCTGTCGATAATTAATTTAAATAATTTTTTTGCAATTGGTGCTGCCGCCTTACTTCCTGAGCCACCATGCTCAACAATTATACTAAGCGCATATCTCGGGTTAATATATGGGCCATACGCAACATACAAAGCATGATCTCTATCTTTGTATGGTATTTGCTCTAATTCTAAATCCAATTCCCTCTCTCTTTTACTAATTCTCTTGACCTGGGCTGTTCCAGTTTTTCCTGCAAATTGATATTTAGGGTCATCAATTCTTGATTTATAAGAAGTTCCAAATCTTTCATTGGTCGAAGCAAACATAGCCTCTTGAACAATCTTAATATTTTCTTGGTTTTTAAATAACTTTTTGTCTAACAATTTCTCAGATTCAGTATCAAATAATAACCCGCTTTCCATTGATTGTTTTGCATCTTCATAAGAAATTGGATTACTATCCACTATTATTTTCGGTTTTACAGCAAAGCCTCCATTTGCAATTTGTGCTGTCATCATACAAAGTTGTAAAGGTGTTGATTGTATATAGCCTTGACCAATACCTGTTATAAGCGTTTCCCCTAAAACCCAGCCTTTACCCAGATTATTTTTTTTCCATTTTGTATTTGGAAATAATCCTTTTTTTTCAGTATCAAAATAATCACCAAGAACTTTTTTACCTAAGCCAAACTTTTCAGCTGTAATGTTTAATCTATCAACACCTAACAACCTGGCAACCTCATAAAAATATGTATCACAAGATTGTTTCATTGCGTTTTTCAAACTTACCCAACCATGTCCTTTTTCCTTCCAGCAATGAAATGTTTGTCCATATAACTCCATCTTACCTGTGCATTTAACTTTAAATTTTGTATTAATTATATTGTTTTCTAAAGCTGAGAGAGCAACGATTGGTTTTATGGTTGAGCCTGGAGAGTATAGACCCGAAATAGTTTTGTTAATTAACGGTTTTAAAGGATTATTTCTTATTAATTGCCATTCATCTTGACTTATACCGAACAAAAATAAATTTGGATCATAAGAAGGAGATGAATACATTGCAATAATGTCTCCTGTATAAATATCCATCACACTTATTGATCCTGCTTTTTCATTCAATAATTCTCCACAAGCCTTCTGTATTTCTGTGTCTACAGTTAAACGTATTTTAGATCCTTGCTGACCTTTTTGATGCTCAAGTTGATTGATTCTTTTACCGTAAGCATTAACTTCATATCTTTGAATAGCATTTGTACCAATTAAATGATTTTCTAATCTTTTCTCTAAGCCTAGTTTTCCAATTTTCATGCCAGGTACAAATCTTTCTTGGATTGTTTGATTATCTAAAATTTCTTGTTCATTTGGTTGACTCACATATCCTAGGACATGTGTATATACATCATTAAAAGGATAGTGTCTGGAGATTGTCATTACAGGTTTGACACCTACAAGATCGTATAAATAATTATTAATTTTTACAAATTGACTCCAACTTAAATTTTCAGAAACAATGATGCTATCCCAGGGTTTTAGTTCTGATTTAGATTTATTTATCTTTGCAATTTTTTTATCATTTAGATTTAAAAGATTTTTTAATCTTACTAATAAATAATTGAAGTTCTCAACTTGCTCTGGAATTATGTGTAATTGATAAACTTTTAAATTACCTGCAATTATATTTCCAAAATAATCAACTATATTTCCTCTGGTAGGGGGTAGTTTCCATTCTCTAATTCTATTCTTATCTGAAAGAGTTAAATATTTTTTATTTTCGTTAATCTGAAGAGAAAATAAGCGGGCAATAATTCCAATAAAAACTACTACTTTTGCTGCTCCAATTATGAACATCCTTCTATTAATTACATCTGTTTTTCTTATTCCTGAATTAGATTTAATCATTTGTCTGATATGAAATTCTTTCGTTTAAAAAATTAAAAAATAAAAAAAATATTGGATAAAATAAAAAAGTAAAACCTGAGTTAATTAAATAATTAGTGTAATCAACTTTAATTAAAAAGACTAAATCCAAAATAATTACTTGAATTGAATTAATTAATAAAATTGTGAACAATAGTGATATCCAGTCCTTCATGAAGTTTGGGGTTAAAGTAATATTTCTTATATAAGCTGTTACTGAGCAAAGAATAAGGTAACAAAAACTACTAATTCCTATTGGTATACCTATTACAACATCATTAATTATACCTGCAAAGAAAATTGCTAGATAACCTAATTGATCAGGATTTCTTAAAGTCCAAAAGAAAATTAATAGATGAACAAAATTAAAAGAAAAATAATCAAGTTTTAAGTAATTAAAATCAAATTCATTAAATACTGAAAAAAATAACATTATAAATGGTACGTAGGATAAGAATATTTTTAAAAAAGGACTTTTGTTAAGTGACGACATTATTCTTCTCCACCTATTTTGTAAGAAACTATTTTCACATAGTTGAGTTGTGTAAAATCAGAAAAAAAATTAATTTTTCCATCAGATATGTTGTCAATTTTTCCAATTGGTATACCGGGTTTGAATAAGCCACCAAGACCTGAGGTGTATGCAAAAATTTCTTTATTTTTAAAATCTTCTCTAAATTCTTCTTGAGTATGTTCAATTTTTCCAAAATCACTTCCTGTACCAGAAATTACAGCTTGAATGTCATCTGGCTCTAGAACAGATGGTATTTTACTATTAAGATCAGACAATAGTAATGCTCTCGAATTAGTATAATTTACTTCAATTATTTGGCCAACTAGATAAACATTATCAATAACTGCCATTCCAATTTTTACTTTATCTTTTGTGCCTTTATTTAATACTACTGATTTTAAATATGGACTGTCTTTATCAATTAAAACTCTAGCAAATATTTCTTTTGAACTTATGCTTTCGTCAAGCAAGTCTCTAAGCTTTTTATTTTCTGCATTTAAAAACTCATTTTGTAATTTAAGTTGGTCGGAATTTTCTATTTTAATTATTTCTTTTTGATTACTTTCATATAAATCCATATGTGATTTGAATTTGAAGGTTATTTCTTTTAATTTATTTTCTGGAATTGATGCAATATGAGAGGATCTATAAATTACTTCATTAATTCCTAATTTAACAAATTGTATTGGTTTAAAATTAAGATTACTTAAGACAATTACGAAAATTGATACAAAAATTAGAGTAAGTAATGAAAATTTTTGTTTATCTTTTTTTTTTAAAAAAGCTGACCTAATGGCAATTACAAAATCATCTCTGCCAGTAGCCATTTTTCCTAATATTCAGATAACATAGTAGAAAAAGTTTCTTCTTGATCTAAAGCTTTACCTGTACCAACAGCAACACAAGATAACGGATCATCTGCTATATGAACTGGTAAACCTGTTTCTTTAGAAAACCTTTTATCAATATTTTTTAACAAAGCACCACCACCTGTTAAAGTTAATCCCATATCAACTAAATCAGCTGACAACTCAGGAGGTGTATTTTCTAATGCATCTTTAATTGCACCAACCATTTGTTTCATTATATCATTTAGTGCTTCTGCAGTATCTTCCTCCGTGATATTAACTTCTTTTGGAGTGCCTGATCTTAAATCTCTTCCTTTGACTGGGTAAGTATTTGTTCCGGTTGGAACAGCTGTGCCCATTTCTTTTTTTATTTTTTCGGCAGTAGTATCACCAATTAACAAATTATATTCTTTTCTCATATAATCCACTATTGCGGTATCCATTGAGTCACCTGCGACTCTTAAAGATTTGGAGTAAACTAATCCACCTAAAGACATAACTGCAATTTCACTTGTGCCCCCTCCAATATCTACAATCATTGAGCCAGTTGCTTCAGAGATTGGAAGATTTGCTCCAATAGCTGCTGCAATTGGTTCTTCAATTAATTGAACCCTTCTTGCACCTGCTGCTAAAGCACTATCTTGAATTGCTTTTCTTTCGACTGGTGTTGAACCAGTTGGTACACAAATTAAAATTCTAGGATTAGCAAATGTACTTCCTTTATGAACTTTTTTAATAAAATGTTTAATCATTTCTTCAGTGACTATAAAATCTGCGATAACGCCATCTCTTAAAGGTCTTATTGCGCTTATATTTCCTGGCGTTCTTCCAAGCATTGTTTTAGCCTCATCTCCAACAGCTAATACATTTTTTTTTCCACCTTGATCAACTATCGCAACAACTGATGGCTCATTTAGAACCACTCCTTGTCCTTTTAAAACAACAAGAGTGTTTGCTGTTCCAAGATCGATTGCCATATCCTGGCTCCATATTTTTTTAACACTACTAAATAGCCCCATTATATCCCTCTTACTTTCTGACTTTCTTGCTCCATTGGAGCTGTTTTATCTCGTTTAATTATCATTTTATTTAATGCATTTATGTAAGCATTTGCTGATGCAACTAAAGTATCTGTATCTGCTGCTTGACCTACAGTTGTTTTACCCTTTTCCTCTATTTTTACACTTACTGTTGCTTGTGCGTCTGTTCCTTCTGTTACTGCATGAACTTGATAAAGCTGTAAGTTAACATCGTGAGGATATAAAGTTTTAATGCATTTGAATATTGCATCCACTGGACCATCTCCAGTTTCTGTTGCATTTTTAACATCACCGTAAACATCCAAAGTCATCTCTGCTTTTTGTGGTTCTCCAGTTCCAGCAAAAACTTTTAAAGATTTAAGAGTAATTGCATTCACTTTATTATCTACAATCAAACTATCATCTACTAATGCAATAATATCTTCATCGTAAACATGTTTTTTCTTATCTGCTAAGACTTTGAATTTTGCAAATGCATTTCCAACTATATCATCTGTTAGATTTGGATAACCTAAACTATTTAATTTATCTTTAAATGCATGTCGTCCAGAATGTTTTCCCATCACTAATGATGTCTGCTTAACCCCTACACTTTCAGGTGTCATTATCTCGTAGGTTTGTCTATTTTTTAACATCCCATCTTGATGAATTCCTGCTTCATGAGCAAAAGCGTTTTTTCCAACGATAGCTTTATTATATTGAACAGGAAATCCTGTTGCATTTGAAACAATTTTTGAGGCTTTGCTTAAAAGTGTCGTATTAATTCCAGTTTCATATGGCATTAAGTCTGGTCGTGTTTTAATTGCCATAACAACTTCCTCAAGAGCAGCATTTCCTGCTCTTTCTCCTAATCCGTTTATTGTACATTCAATTTGCCTAGCCCCAGCTTGAACTCCAGCTAATGAGTTAGCTACTGCTAAACCTAAATCATTATGACAATGGGTTGACAAAATTGCTTTATCTATGTTTGGAACTTTATTTAATAAAGTTTCTATGATTGAGGTAAACTCAGATGGTATTGTGTAACCAACTGTATCAGGAATATTAATTGTTGTAGCTCCATTTTTAATTGCAAGCTCTACAGTTTTACACATGTAATCCATATCAGTTCTAGTTCCATCTTCACAAGACCACTCAACATCATCTGTAAACTTTCTTGCATAAGCAACATGTTTTCCAACTGATTCATAAACATCTTCTGGAGACATATTTAATTTATGCTTCATGTGTAATGGACTTGTAGAAATAAATGTATGTATTCTAAATCTTGGTGCGTGTTTTAGAGCTTCATAAGCTCTATCAATATCTTTTACTGAGTGTCTTGAAAGTCCTGCAGGGATAGAATTTTTTAAAATTTTACTTACTTCTGAAACAGCTTCAAAATCTCCTGGTGAAGCTATAGGAAAACCTGCTTCAATTATATCGATACCTAATTCATCAAACACTCTGGCGATTTGAATTTTTTCTTCTAAACTCATAGATGCGCCTGGCGATTGCTCACCATCACGCATTGTAGTATCAAATATAAAGACTCTATCTTTATTGCTCATAACTAAAATTTTTAGAAAATCTATAATACAATCTATGAGAGAGATTGCAAAATAATTAGTTAAATAATCAATTTTAATGGACCATTTTAGGCTTACAAAAGATTAATTATAAATAGACTCAATTTTGGGCATTAACCGTAAAAGTTCCTTTGTATATTCATGCATTGGTTTTAAAAATAAATCCTCGGTGTTTGAAACTTCACATAATTTGCCGTCCTTTAAGACTCCAATTCTATCACACATCTGTCTAACAACCGGTAAGTCATGACTTATAAATAAAATTGTTAAATTTAATTGTTCTTGTAGATCTTTAAGCAAATTTAATATTTGAGCTTGAATACTTACATCCAAAGCAGAAGTAGGTTCATCACAAACTAAAAGTCTTGGTTGTGTGGCAAGTGCTCTTGCAATTGATATTCTCTGTCTCTGTCCTCCCGAAAATTCATGCGGATATCGATCTGCAGATTTTTGGGTTAATTCTACAGACTCGAGTAGATCATAAATATAATTATTTAAATCTATATTTGATATTGATGGGTTATGAAGTGTGATCGGTTCTGCAATTATATCTTTTACTTTTAATCTTCCATTAAGTGAAGAATAAGGATCTTGAAATATCATTTGAATTTGTTTTCTAAATTTCATTAATTCAGATCTCTGCTTAATTTGTGTTATACAAACGTTGTCAAAGAAGATATCTCCAGAAGTAGGTTTAAATAAATTTACAATCATTTTAGCAATTGTAGATTTTCCACTCCCACTTTCTCCTACTAAACCAAAGGATTCACCCTCTTTTATTTCAAATGAAACATCATTAACAGCCATTACAGAATTTTTAGAATTTTCTGTAAAAAAATTGTCATCAAAACTTTTATTCAAATTTTTTATCTGAACTAAATCTTGATTTATAATTTCTTTCTTTGACCATCTATTTAATATTTTGATATTATTTTCTTTTTTATTATTGTTTTCTTTTTCTACAATCACAAATCTTGAAATTTTTTTGTTAGTTGGTGGAACTGAACTTACTAAACTTTTAGTGTAATTTTCTTGAGGATTAGTTAATATTTTTTTAGTTTCACCAATTTCAACCAAATTACCACTCTTCATAACTGCTACACGATCTGCTGTCTCTGCTATAACACCCATATCATGAGTAATTAGTATAACCGCAAGGTTTCTTTCTTTTGTCAATTTTTTAATAAGTTCTAAAATCTGAGATTGAATTGATACATCTAATGCTGTTGTTGGCTCATCTGCAATTAACAATTCTGGCTCACAACATAAAGCTAAAGAAATTACTACCCGCTGTCTCATTCCACCTGAGAATTGGTGAGGATAATTATCAAATCTTGTCTCTGCATCTTTTATACCAACCTCTTTTAATAAATTTATAGATTTATTTTTTGCTTCTTCTTTGCTTAATTTAAGATGTGTTTGAATTGTTTCGATTAACTGTTCGCCCACTGTAAGAATTGGATTAAGTGATGTTTGAGGATCTTGAAATATCAATCCAATTTTATTTCCTCTATATTTTGCTATACTCTCAGAATTTTTATGAATGTTAAGATCACCTAAAATAACTGAGCCACTAGAAACCTTACCTGGTTCATCAATTAAGTTTATAATAGCGTTTCCTACAGTACTTTTTCCTGATCCAGATTCTCCAACTAATCCTAAAATTTCTCCTTTGTTAACCTCAATATTTACATTCTTAGCAGCATAAACTGTTTCTTTTCTCATTTGATAATCAACACTAAGATTATTTATTTTTAAAAATGTCATTTTTTTAATTTTGGATTTAAAGTATCTCTCATCCAATCCCCTAATAAATTAATTGAAAAGGCTAAAATAACTAAGAAAATTGCTGGAAAAAAAGTTATCCACCATTCTCCTGAAAATAAAAAATCATTACCAAGTCTTATCAATGTCCCTAAAGAAGGTGTTGTTGGAGGTACGCCAACTCCTAAAAAACTTAAAGTAGACTCAGCTAAAATAGCAAGAGCTAAACCAATAGTTCCAATTACTAATACCGGTCTTAAAATATTTGGTAAAATATGTTTAAACATAATAATTATATTTGAAACTCCGATTATTGTTGATGCTGAAACATAGTCTTTATTTTTTTCCACCAAAGTTGCTGCTCTAGAAACTCTTGCAAATTGTGGCCACTCTGAAATCCCGATTGCAAATATTAAAACATAAATTGCCATTTCATCATGCATTTCTCTCGAGATTAATCCTCTTGCTATCCCATCAACCAACAATGCCATCAAAATACTTGGTACTGTTAACTGAACATCAGTTAACCTCATTACTATCATTTCATATTTTCCCCCAAAAAATCCAGCTGTTAATCCCAATCCAACTCCAAGAATTAAACTAAAAATTATCGCAGAAAAACCTACGATTAAAGAAATCCTACATCCATACAAAATTGTTGATAACATATCTCTTCCCTGTCCATCAGTACCTAAAATAAATTTAGCAAGACCATCTTCTGTCCATGATGGTGGTGTGAATGCATCCATAAGCGAGAGGGAGGATGGGTCAAAAGGATTGTAAGGTGTTACAAGCTCAACAAAAAAAGAGCAGAAAAAAATTATAAACAAAATAGTAGATGATAAAATTGCAGTAGGAGATTTAATAAAGCTATGATAAATATCACTATCTTTTATTCTTTCCCAAGTACTTAAAGATTTGTTATCCACTTGCAGTATCTCCTTTAACTCTTATTCTTGGATCAATAAAATAATAAAGAATATCAACTATAAAATTTATCATTACAAAAACAAAAGCTATAAAAACTAAATAGGCTGACATGATTGGTATATCTACAAATTGAACTGCTTGAATAAATAAGAAACCCATTCCAGGCCATTGAAAAACAGTTTCAGTAATAATTGAAAACGCAATTAGAGTTCCAATGTTTATTCCTGCTATAGTTATTACAGGTATCAGTCCATTTTTTAACGCATGTTTATATTTAATACTATTTTCACTAATACCTCGAGCACGTGCAAATTTAATATAATCTGTTTGTAATATTTCCATCATCTCTGCTCTCACAAGTCTGATAATATAAGTCATTTGGAAAAGGCTTAATGTTACTGAAGGAAGTATAATTGCTTTAAGTCCTGAAACTGTTAAAAAACCTGTGGTCCAAAAACCTAAATCAATAACCTCTCCTCTTCCAAAAGAAGGTAAAATTCCTAAGATTACTGCAAACAAATATATAAATAATATACCAATTACAAATGTGGGGAGTGAAACTCCTAACAAGGAGATGGCTAAAACAAAATCACTTAAAAAACCTTTTCGATTTATACCTGTATAAACTCCTAACAAGGTGCCAGTTACAAGTGCAATTAGTGCTGAAATAACCACAAGTTCAATAGTTGCAGGTAATCTTTCAACTATTAATTCTGAAACAGGTCTTCTCAATTGATATGAAATTCCAAACTCACCCTTAGAAGCATTAACTATAAATCTTGAAAATTGAACATGAATTGGATCCATTAAACCTAATGTTTCTCTTAATTCTGCTCTTTCCTCATCAGAAGTTTCTTCCCCAACCATGTTATTTATTGGATCTCCAACAAAATTAAATAATGAGAAAGATACAAAGGCGACAACCAACATCACCAAAGCAGATTGAAACAGCCTTTTAAAAAAATATTTTATCAATTTGTGAGGGTTTAAACTTACAAGCCCTTTAAAAATTTAAAGGGCTTGTAATAATTTTTAATTAGTTAAAACTAGCAGTTCTGAATAACGGTTCGTTATTCGGTCTGATAGGAACATTAACATTGCTTTTAGATGCCCAAGAAATTACTTGGTGGTGTAAAGGAAGATAAGAAATATCATCTTTTACAATTTTCCAAGCTTTTGCAATCGCTGCATTTCTTTTATCTAAATCAACTTCACCTTCCATGACTCTGATAGCAGCATCTACGTCAGCGTTACTAAAGTTAACTTTATTCCAACTAGCACCTGATTCATATAAGTAATGAAATACATAATGACTATCTAGTGTAGGAACACCCCAACCAAGCATATAGAAATCACCCTGATTATCTTTTAGCTCTTTGAAGTGTTTACTTTTAGTTTGAGCAAACAAGTTCACGTTGACACCAATTTTACCTAACATTCCAACAACAGCTGTACAAATTGCCTCGTCGTTCACATATCTGTCATTTGGACATCTTAACTCAACATCAAAACCATTAGGATATCCAGCGCTAGCTAAAAGATTTTTTGCAGCATCAACATCATAAGGCAATCTTTTATCAAGATCCGCTGTGTAACCATTTACACCGGGGAAAGTTATAATACCTGCTGGTTCACTTAAACCTCTCATAACTTTTTTCTTAATCGCTTCAATATCAATTGCTTGATAAAGTGCTTGCCTTACTTCTTTTTTCTTAAATGGATTATCGCCAGTGTTTCCAGTTCTCAACTTGTCAGCTGCTTGATCCATTCCTAAGAAAATTGTACGCATTTGTGCTGTACTTTCAACTTTGTGACCTGAAGAAGAGCCAATTCTTTTTAAGTCTTGAACAGGAGCATCAGTAACTATGTCAATTTCTCCAGATAACAATGCTGCAACTCTAGTTGCTGCATTTTTAATTGGAAGTAATTGAATTTGAGTTACTTTTTTATCTTTCATCTCACCCCACCAGTGTTTATTTCTTTTGAACACAGTTTTAGTATTTGGCTCTCTTAAAGTAATCTTAAAAGGTCCAGTTCCTAAAGCATTTGTAGCTGAAAATGTTTCTTGCCCTGCATCCCAATTTTGTGGTGCCATAGCAAAATTTTTCTCTGACCAAGCTTTAGACATGATGAAAATATTTGATAATTGGTTTAAAAGGATTGGATTTGGTTTGCTAGTCGTAATCTTAACTGAATAATCTCCGATCGCTGTAACATCAGAAATTGTACTGATGTATTCTTTGAAATCCGATGTTCTTTGTTTAGCTCTTAAAATACTAAAGACAACATCTGCAGATGTCATTCCGGTACCGTCAGAAAACTTTGCATCTTTCCTCAAATCAAATATCCAATTATTTGGATCAGTAGTCCTCCATTTTGTTGCTAAAGCAGGACCTATTTTCATGTCCAAACCTCTTTGAACTAAAGCCTCATAAACTTGTCTTGAAACTTGAGTAGTTGGACCCTCGTTTTGTGCATGTGGATCTAGTGTTAAACTGTCTCCTTGCATAGACCATTTAATTGTTTTTGCCCATGCTGAAGAAAATCCAAATACTAGAACTAATGACAATAGTATTCTTACTATATTTTTAGTCTTCATATTCCCCTCGTTTTTTAAATTTATATAAAAAAGTATAAGTGAAATAATTGAATTATAGTAGCAATAATTTACTGATAAAATTTAACTTTTATCACTATCGACTAATTTTTTCTTACCAATCCAAGGCATCATAGCTCTTAGTTCTGCACCTACTTTTTCAACTGGATGCTCAGCTAATTTTGCTCTTGTAGCAAGAAAATTCTTTTGACCATTTTTACATTCATCCATCCACTCTTTTGTGAATTTTCCAGATTGAATTTCAGCCAAAACTTCTTTCATCCTTTTCTTGGTTTCCTCTTTATTAACTACTCTTGGTCCTGATTGATATTCACCATATTCAGCCGTATTAGAAATGGAATAATTCATATTCGCAATTCCGCCCTCATAAATTAAATCAACAATTAATTTAACTTCATGAACTGTCTCAAAATATGCCATCTCTGGTTCATATCCAGCTTCAACTAAAGTTTCATAACCATTTTTAATTAGCTCAACTAAACCTCCACATAGTACTGTTTGTTCACCAAATAAATCTGTTTCAACTTCGTCTTTGAATGTAGTTTCAATAATTCCTGATCTTCCTCCACCAACTGCTGAAGCATAAGATAAAGCTAAGTCTCTTGCCTTTCCTGAACCATCTTGATGAACAGCAAATAAACAAGGCACTCCACCTCCTTTTTCATATTCGCTTCTAACTAAGTGACCAGGTCCTTTGGGAGCAACCATAAAAACATCTAGATCTTTTCTAGCTTTAATTAAATCATAATGAACATTTAACCCATGAGCAAAGGCAATACTTGTTCCCTCTCTTACTCTTTGTTCAATATGATTTTTATAAATTTCTGCTTGCAGCTCATCTGGTGTAAGTATCATTACTACATCAGCCCACTCTGCAGCATCAGACAAATTCATTACTTTTAAACCTTTTGACTCTGCTTTTGCTGCGCTCGACGAACCTTCTCTCAAGGCTACAACAATATCTTTCACTCCACTATCTTTTAAGTTTAATGCATGAGCATGACCTTGGCTTCCATAACCGAAAATTGCAACTTTTTTACTCTTAATCAGATTTACATCTGCATCTTTTTCGTAAAACATTTTCATATCTTCTCTCCTATTAAATTAATTAAATATTTTAGCACCTCTGGTCATAGCTACTGCCCCTGTTCTAGAAGTACTTATAAGTCCCAAAGGCTTTAATTTTTTATTCATTACATCAATTTCTCTTCTTAGAGCAGTTATTTGAATTACTGCTGAAGATTTTGTTTCATCTAATATTACGGGATTAAATTTTTTACAAGCATTTAAGCATTTTTCAATTTTATTTCTTTTGCCTACTACTTTAAATAAAGCCATTTCCTTAAATATTACGTCTTTGTCTTCTCTTTTAAACTCAGCAACTTTATGAACGGGCACTAATTTAGTTAATTGAAGTCTTATTTGGTCAATTACTTGAGGTGTACCAGTGGTAACAATTGTTATCCTTGAAATATTTTTAACCGCATCAACTTCTGCAACTGCCAATGATTCAATATTGTATCCTCGCCCAGAAAATAAACCTACTACCCTTGCCAAAACTCCAGCCTCATTATCTACCCATACAACAAATATATATGTATCTGATTTTTGTTTCTTTGTAGGGATACTATAAGCTGATTTTGATTTCGGCATTATGACTATACTAAGGCTTTGCCTTTTCCTTTAATTTTATTTTCCTCTTGATCTTTTGGACCCAAGATCATTTGGTTATGAGGTTTTCCAGATGGTATCATTGGGAAGCAATTCTCGTTAGGATCCACATGACAATCAAATATAACTGGTCCATCATAATCAATCATTTCTTGAATTTTATCATCAAGATCAGCTGGATTTTCTGCTTTAATTCCTTTGCATCCATAGGCTTCTGCCATTTTCATAAAATCAGGTAATGCTTCAGAATAACTTTCAGAATAATTTTTTTCGTGCAGTAATTCTTGCCATTGTCTTACCATTCCCATGTACTGATTATTTAAAATAAATATTTTTATAGGAAGATTATATTGAACTGCCGTAGACATTTCTTGCATAGTCATTAAAACTGAAGCTTCTCCAGCAATATCAATTACTAATTTTTCAGGATGAGCAATTTGAACACCAACTGCTGCTGGTAATCCATACCCCATGGTTCCTAAACCGCCAGATGTCATCCATCTATTTGGTTTATTAAATTTATAATGCTGAGCAGCCCACATTTGATGCTGTCCAACTTCGGTAGTAACATAAGTATCTTTATTCTTTGTTAATTCATAAAGTCTTTGAACGGCATGTTGAGGCTTTATACTTTCATCGCTATTTACAAAATTAAGAGAATCTTTTTCTCTCCATTTTTCGATTTGTTCCCACCACTTAGCTATATTTGATTTGTTTGATTTGCTATGACCATTTTTTCTTTTAGCAATTGTCTTATTAATTTTACTGATAACACTCGTAACATCTCCAACTATTGCAAGATCCACCTTAATAATTTTATTAATTGATGATGGATCTATATCAATATGAACCTTTTTTGAATTTGGTGAAAACTCATCTATTTTTCCGGTAATACGATCATCAAATCTTGCACCAATATTAATTAAAAGATCACAATCATGCATAGCATTATTTGCTTCATAAGTACCATGCATACCAAGCATTCCTAAAAATTGATTATCATCTCCTGGATACGCACCTAATCCTTGAAGTGTAGAGGTTATAGGAAAACCAGTTAGCTCAACTAATTCTCTTAGAGCCTGACTTGCTTTTGGACCAGAATTAATTACTCCTCCACCACTATAGATGATTGGTTTTTTAGACTTGCTTAATAATTTTACTAATTCATCAATTTGATCTTGAGAAAATTTATTATGAGATTTTCCATTTAATTTTTTTTCTTTATTTGGTTTTTTGTATTTTGTTTTTGCAAATTGAATATCTTTTGGAATATCAATTAAAACTGGTCCAGGTCTTCCTGTTGTTGCAACTCTAAAAGCTTCATGTATAACTTTCGAAAGTTCGTTAACATCTTTAACTAACCAATTGTGTTTTGTACAAGGTCTTGTAATTCCTGTTGTGTCACATTCTTGAAAAGCATCTGTTCCAATTAAATGTGTTGGAACTTGACCAGAAATACAAACTAGTGGAACAGAGTCCATATAAGCATCGGTTAAAGCTGTAACAACATTAGTAGCTCCAGGACCTGATGTAACTAAAACTACACCTGGTTTTCCTGATGATCTAGCATAACCTTCGGCTGCATGACCGGCACCTTGCTCGTGTCTAACTAAAATATGTTTTATAGAAGGATGATTTTTTAATTCATCATAAATCGGTAACACTGCGCCACCCGGATAACCAAAGATATGTTCTACCTTTTGGTCTTCAAGACACTTAAAAACAATTTCTGCTCCAGTTAATAATTTTGGCATTAGGCAATCTAGCTGAAGTTGTACTGATTGGTCAAGTTTTAGAATGAAAATTTTAAATTTTTTTCAAAAAATTATTTATGTCTTCTGGCTTTAGTTTCATCCAACTCATCATATTGCCTCTAGCCCAAGTACTTTGTCTTTTGGCGTATTGTCTACTTTTTATAGCTATTTTTTCTCTAGTCTCATTCAAATCTTTTTGTTTCTTTAAATATTCTCTAATTTCATTAACTCCTATGGCCTTGTTGGCGCTTTTGTCTTTTCTAACCCTTAGCTTTATGAAACCTTTTACTTCATTTATTGCTCCATTTTCTATCATCTCCGTTGTTCTTAAATTGATGCGCTCAATTAATTCTTGTCGAGGGTAATCAATATAAACTTTAAAAAAATCATCTTCCATGAAGTTTGATTTTGTGTTTTTAAACCATTCATGTAGAGATTTTTTTGTAAACTTTTTTACTTCATAAGCTCTGATAGATCTTTGAGTGTCTGTAGGTTTTATTTTTCCTTTTGAGGACGGGTCTAATTTTAAAAGCTTTTGATAAAACTTCTTTTGTCCAAGTCTTTTTTGTAAATCTCTAATTTGGGTTCTTAATTTTAATGAAATATTTGGTATTTTAACTAAGCCATCAGTCAAAGCTTTAAAGTATAAGCCTGTACCTCCAACAAGAATTGGAGTTTTTTTTCTTTTTTGAACTTCTCTAATTTTTTTAATTACTAGCTTAAGCCAATCACCTGTGGAAAAGTTTTTTGTTACATCTTGAAATCCATATAAATGATGCTTTACTTTCTGGTATTGTTTTGGATCTGGTCTAGCTGATAAAATTTTAAGCTGCTTATAAATTTGCATACTATCTGAATTAATTATTTCTCCATTAACTTTATTTGCAACTTTTATTGCAAAACTTGATTTTCCTGAGGCTGTGGGACCTGATATTAATATAATCTTGGATTTTAAATCCATGATTAGTCTAGCTTAACACCAATGTATCTTCTTTGATTTTGATTGTTATAAATTGCAAGTAAAACTGTTTTTTGATTGGAGTTTAAAACTTCGTTTGTGATGTTTCTTAAATCATCAGCTGATATAATTTTTTTCTTCTGAGCTTCAATAATTATACTGTTAAGCTCTATTGAATTTACTAGAGGACTGCTGGTTGCAATTTTTGTTATCACAAGTCCAGTTGTCTGGTTTGGTAATTTTCTGTTTTTTATATCTTCTTTCGTTAAAGTTCTTACAGCTATTCTTAAACTTTCGATAATTTCTTCATTATTCTTTTCTTTAGTTTCTTTATTTTTACTTATTTTAAAATCATCTGAGGTTTCCAATCTGCCTAATATAACAGTTTTGGTAATCTCTTTCTTGTCTCTCCAAATTTTAACCTTAACCTTTTTTCCAACTTTGGTTCTTGCGACAATTGCTGGAAGTTCTTTCATTTGATTTATTTTTTCTTCATTAAATTCTAAAATTATATCTCCAGCTTGAATGCCTGCTTTGGCTGAAGGACTATTCTCGGCAACACTAGCAACTAAAGCACCTCTAGCTTTATCTAATTTTTCAACCTCAGCAATTTCTTTTGTTACATCTTGAATTCTTACACCAAGCCATCCTCTTTTTGTTTCACCAAATTCAATTAATTGTTTAATTACAGTCTGAGCACTGTTTGACGGAATTGAAAAACCTATTCCTATTGAACCATTCCTACCAAGAATCGCTGTGTTAATTCCAATTACATTTCCTTCCATATCAAACAAAGGTCCACCTGAGTTTCCAGAATTAATTGATGCATCTGTTTGAATGAAATCTTCATATCTTGATAAACCGATTGATCTATTTCTTGCTGAAATAATTCCAGCAGTAACTGTTCCTCCTAAACCAAATGGATTTCCTATTGCTAAAACCCAATCTCCAATTCTAGCTTTGTCAGAATCTCCAAATGCTACTGGGATAAATTTTTCTTCTGTTTCTAATTGTAAAACAGCAATATCCATAAGAGGATCAGCGCCTAGAACTTTTGCCTTAAATTCTTGATCACCATTTACTCTAACAATTATATCATCTGCATCTTGAATTACGTGATTATTTGTAACAACAATTCCTTTCTCATCAATTATAAATCCAGAACCTAAAGCTGCTGATTTTCTTTCTTGAGGTGTTCCAAATTCTTTAAACATATCCTCAAAGGGAGATCCTGGAGGAAACTGAAAAGGAAAAGGATTAGTGTTGGTAACAATTGTAGTTGTCGTAGAAATATTTACTACAGATGGCATTAATTCTTCTGCAAGATCTGCGAAGGAAGTAGGAACTGGTTTCGAGCTTACATTTAAAGAAAAGCTAAATGATATAACTAGTGTTAAGAATATAAGTTTAATTTTTTTCATATTAACTCTTAATATAATAAATAATTATAAAACCTATTATTGCAAAAATAAGTCCACCCGATCTAAGTTGACTATCTTTAACAAGTTCTAATTTTTTTAACATACTTTTCATTTTTGCTGGAAATAAGGCGTACAGAATACCTTCAATAAATAAAAAAAGACCAAAAGCTATAACTAGCTCACGCATTTAAAAACTATTGTTGGATTTCAGGTTTTATATTTCCAAAAAATTTAAAAAATTCACTGTCAGGTGATAAAATTAGAGAAGTTTCACCACCAATAAGAGCTTTTTCATATGCCTGCATAGCTCTGTAGAAAGCAAAAAATTCTGGATCTTGACCAAAGGCGTCAGCGAATATTTTGTTTCTTTCTCCATCACCCTCCCCTTTCATAATCTCAGATTGTTTTTGGGCATCTGCTAAGATTACAGTAACTTCTTTGTCAGCAGTTGATGTAATCGTAACTGCCATCTCTGCTCCTTTTGCTCTAAATTCTTTTGCTTCTCTTTCCCTTTCGGTCTGCATTCTTCTGTAAATTGCATCACTGTTTGCTTGAGGAAGATCAGCTCTTTTAATTCTTACATCAACAATATTAATTCCAAAATTTTGTGCTTCGTTATTAACACCTTCTTTAATTAAAGCCATTTGCTTAGACCTATCTTTCGATAATAATGTTTGTAATTCCTCTTGACCTAAAACATTTCTTATTCTTGAATTAATAATTGTTGATAATCTTGATCTTGCAACTCTCTCGTTTCCAACTGAAATATAAAATTTCAAGGGGTCAACTATCTGAAATCTTGCAAATGCATCAACAATCAATCGTTTTTGATCTGATGCACCTCTTCAGGTGGAGCATCTAAATTTAAAATTCTCTTATCCAGATAAACAACGTTTTGAATGAAAGGAATTTTAAAGTTTAATCCTGGTTTCATTATAATTCTTTTTGGATCACCAAACTGAAGTATAATTGCTTGGTTAACCTCTTTTACAATAATTACAGATAGAAAAGCCACAACTCCTATTGCAACTAG